>CAZQEZ010000100.1:0-14994 GCA_964592475.1 uncultured Roseivirgaceae bacterium | reverse complement strand
AAATTTGTGGCCAGGGTGAATGAAGAAACCATTTCATTCCTGATTAAAGCCGAAATACCCGTGCAAGAGCCTAGTGAGGTACGGGAAGCTCGTCGTGATCGGCGTAAGAAGGAGTCATTAGATGAAAAGAAAGAAGAAACAAAATCACTTCTGAGTGGTGGTGGCGCTTCTCCAACTGGCGGTAACAGACCTCCGGTAGAAAAACGCGAACCGGCGAAAACTCAGAAAATAGTGGGTAGAAACGAGCGTGTAACTGTGCAATATGCTGATGGTACAGTGAAGGAAAATGTTAAATTTAAAACGGTAGAAGAAGATGTACGCACCAACAAATGCGTAATAGTTGAAAATGAATAATTAAAGCGTAAAATTTAGTAGATGAAAAAAATACTTTTAATAGTGATATTAGGAACTGCAGTGTACAGTTGCGCTCCTAAAGTAGGTAGTAAACAAAATAAAACAGCTTATTCCGAAGACATAAGTCAATACAGGCCTTCTTATGATGTAAATGAAAAAGCAATGGTAAAGGAAGAATTGAAAAAAGATAAATCCTATCCTAGTCCAACTTATGATAAAACTACAAACATTGATGCATTAGTTGCTGATATTGCTGAATACAATAGTAAGATAGCTACTATTGATGGATACACTATAATAATTCCTGGCAGCGACAGACAAGATGCTACTCGTATGAGGCAGCAGGTATACGGCATATGGCCAGAGTTGAAGCCTCAATTAAAATATGAATCCCCTAATTTTAAAGTAGTAGTGGGTCAATTTTATAGTAAAATTGAGGCCCAAAGAATATTTACTAAATTAAAAGAAGAGTTTCCTAAAGCTTTATTAGTACCCGAAAGAGTAAGGAAACCTCAATAATATGCAATTAAAAGAAAAGATAAAGTCACTGGCCCAAGAGTATCATCAAGAAATAATAGCTGTACGCAGACATTTGCATGCTCATCCGGAATTATCATTTCAGGAATACGAAACAAGTGTTTATGTGGCAGAGATGCTCAAGAAGCTTGATATTCCTTATCAGGAAAAAGTTGCTGATACGGGTGTAGTGGCCATAATAGAAGGCAAAAAACCAGGCAAAACCGTGGCCCTACGAGCTGATATGGATGCTTTGCCAATATCTGAGGCAAATGATGTTCCTTATAAGTCTACCAATCCCGGTGTAATGCATGCTTGTGGTCATGATGTGCACACTTCCAGCCTTTTAGGTGTTGCCAAAATTTTAAAACAAATAAAAGATGACATTTCAGGAACTGTAAAATTAATATTTCAACCTGGGGAAGAAAAAGCTCCTGGCGGAGCAGCAAAAATGATTGCAGAGGGAGTATTGGAAAATCCTGCGCCGGGCAGTATATTAGGTCAGCATGTGATGCCATTTATTCCGGTAGGTAAGGTTGGGTTTAAAGAAGGGGTATATATGGCCAGTGCCGACGAAATATATATTACCGTGAAAGGCAAAGGAGGCCATGGAGCTATGCCCAATCACAACATAGATCCTATACTCATAGCTTCGCATTTAATTGTAGCATTGCAGCAAATAGTAAGCAGGCAGGCACCGCCGCGTATTCCTACAGTTTTGTCATTTGGCCATATTATTGGTCAGGGAGCTACCAATGTTATACCGGACCAGGTGTACATAGAAGGCACTTTTCGTACTTTGGATGAAGAATGGCGATTTGAAGCACATGAAAGACTTAAAAAAATAGCTGTGGGAATGGTTGAAAGTATGGGAGGAAAAGTAGATGTAAATATAGTAAGAGGTTATCCATATTTGTATAATTCACCGGAACTCACTGCTCGTGCTCGCAGATATGCAGAAGAGTATTTAGGAAAAGAAAATGTGGTCGATTTAGAAACATGGATGGCAGCCGAAGATTTTTCTTATTATTCACAAGTAAAGGATGCTTGTTTTTATCGTTTAGGTACTCGAAACGAAGAAAAAGGAATTATATCTTCTGTACATACCCCTACTTTCGATATTGATGAAGAAGCATTGAAGATTGGCATGGGTTTAATGAGCTGGCTTGCTTTACAGGAGTTGCAAACTTAAATTAGTACAAAAAAGGATATTCTCAATTAAAACTTACGATCTAAGGTAAGTTTTTGCAAATCGGTATTTTTAAATAGATATTTTTTATTAGTTTTACAAATAATTTATAACTAAACATACTATAATTCTTAGTTTATTAATATTTTAGCATGGATCAAACCCCGCCAGTTTTTCCTTCCTGGATGAGAGGCGTACTTTTAGTAAGCGCGATTTACAATATTGCCTGGGGACTTTTTGTATACAATTTTACGGAGTCTTTTGTAAAATGGATCACAAATTCGGTTACCGTAAGCACCTACCAAATTGAATTACATGGATTGGGACTCCTGATGCTTGGTTTTATTTTCATAATATCTGCAATACAACCAATTAGGTTTTGGTATTTTATTGCTTTTGGTTTTATGGCTAAAGCTTTTGGGGGTATTTGGGTATATTTTAGCGTAATGAAGCAGACTATCTCCAGTCAGTTTATTTTACACCTTTTTATCAATGATTACATTTGGGCAGTATTTTTAGGAATTATAGCGTGGAAAGCTTTTAAAATTTATCGCTATGTTGATTGATTAATTGTGCCTTTTCAACTCTTTGTCCAATTCTTTCACTCCTTGGGAAGCTCTTCTTTATTTACATTTTGAAGCCATATTAAAATTTCATTTACCTCTGCTAAATTTTGATAATAAATCATATACTTATGATAAATTTAGAAATAAAAAGAGAAAAGACACTTTTTGGAAAAAAATAAATTCAAATCCTGTTATCTACATTTTTTTCAAATTCAAAAAAACAAACCATATCAGTTTCAATGTAGTTATGACAAAGCATTTTAACAAAAACAGGTGAAAAAGACCTAAATTTGCAACTTGAATTTCTTTGTATTTATGAATAGAATAACTAAGCAGTTAATTGGGCTTTTCATTGCAGTTTCGGTAATATTTCTAGTTTTAAATTATAAATTTAGTTTTATAAGTTTTGAAAATACCGAAGCTTTACCTCAATCAAAAGCCGCTGCAAAGGCAGATATGAGCATTCCCGTTTCTACTGTGGTAGTAAACCCTCAAGTGCTGGATAATAAAATTAAAATAACCGGTACTTTAATTGCCAATGAATCTGTAGAACTTAGCACGGAAATGTCCGGAAAAATAATAGCAATACATTTTGATGAAGGAGATAAAGTAGCCAAAGGAGCTTTGTTGGCTAGTATTAATGCACAAGATTTAAGGGCACAGTTAGAAAAGGCCAAATTTAATCTTAAATTATATCTAGATAATGAAAACAGGCAACGGCAACTATTGGAAAAGGAAGCCATTAGCCAGGAAGAATATGATATTGCCATTACAGAGTTGCGCACTTCGGAGGCAGAAATAAAAGTACTGCAAGCTCAAATTGCAAAATCTCAAATAATAGCCCCTTTCAGCGGAACCATTGGCTTACGCCAGGTAAGTGAAGGTAGCTATGTAACACCTAGTACCACTATAGCGAGCTTTTACAGCATCGATCCCATCAAAATTGAATTTTCAGTGCCGGGTAAGTACAGCAATAGAATAAAAAAAGGACAAAAATTGACTTTTACAATTGAGGCTACTGCACAAGTTTTTAAAGGCGAAATATACGCGATAGAGCCTAAAGTAGATCCCAATACCCGTACATTGAAAGTAAGAGCAATTGCTGACAATACTGATCGAAAATTATTTCCGGGCCAATTTGCCAACGTAGCATTTACTTTGGAAACTATTGAAAATGCATTAATGGTACCCACTATGGCAGTAATTCCTGAGCTTAATGGGCACCGTATTTTCAAATATAAATCAGGCAAAGCTTTATCCATCCCGGTAAAAATTGGTACCCGTACCGATACCGAAGTACAAATTGTAGATGGGATTAATCAACAAGATACCATTATTACCAGCGGAATATTACAATTACGATCAGGAGTGCCAGTATCCATAAGTGAAATAAATTAATTATGGCCAGTTTATCATCTACCAGTGTAAAAAGGCCGGTTTTGGCCATTGTAATGTCAATAGTAATTATAATCTTTGGCATCATTGGATTCAATTTTTTAGGAGTGCGTGAGTATCCCAGCGTGGACCCGCCAATAATATCTGTTTCTACCTCTTACACGGGCGCCAGTGCCGATATTATTGAAACACAAATAACAGAACCATTAGAAGAATCGATCAATGGCATTGCCGGTATCAAAAATTTAACTTCAGTCAGCCGCGATGGCCGTAGTACGATTACTGTTGAATTTGAATTAGAAGTAGACCTGGAAGCAGCTGCAAATGATGTGCGCGATCGTGTTTCACGTGCTTTGAGCACGCTACCCTTTGATGCTGACCCTCCGGTAGTTTCTAAAAGAGAGGCGGACAATTTTCCTATTGTTTTCCTTGGCATTGAAAGTAGCCAACGCTCTTTACTTGACCTTACTGATATAGCTGACAACATGTTTAAAGAGCGTCTGCAAACTATTCCCGGGGTAGCACAAATCAACATTTGGGGAGACAAAACTTATTCAATGCGATTGTGGATAGACCCTGATAAATTAGCAGCCTTTAATCTTACCCCCCTTGATGTACGTAATGCCATTAATGCTAACAATGTGGAGCTTCCTTCCGGAAAGGTAGAGGGTTTAAATACTGAACTTACCGTGCGCACAGTTGGTCGAATAAGTACTCCGAACGAATTTAATAACCTTATTATCAAGGAAGATAACGACCGCATTGTAAAATTTCAGGATATTGGCTATGCAGCGTTAGGTCCTGAAAATGAGCGAACAATATTAAAAAGAGATGGGATACCGATGGTAGGTGTAGTAGTGTATCCTCAACCTGGTAGCAACAATATTGAGATAATGGATGACTTTTATGCCAGGATCGAAAATATTAAAAAAGATCTCCCAGCCGATATCCAATTAGGAGTAGGTTTTGATCTTACCGAATACATTCGGCAATCTATTTCTGAAGTGCAGCAAACCATTATAATTGCTTTTTTTCTGGTGGTGATGATTATATTCGCATTCCTACGCGACTGGCGAACTACCATTATTCCGGTAGTTACTATTCCTATTTCACTTATAGGTGCCTTTTTTATCATGTACGTGGCTGATTTTTCCATTAATGTTCTTACCTTATTGGGCATTGTATTAGCCATTGGTTTGGTAGTAGATGATGCTATTGTAGTATTAGAAAACATTTATACCAAAATAGAAGAAGGCATGAACCCTAAAGATGCCAGCCTGGAAGGATCCAAAGAAATATTCTTTGCCGTTATTTCTACCACTGTGGCACTAGCATCAGTATTTATGCCGGTTATTTTTCTTCAAGGTTTAACGGGCAGGCTATTCAGGGAGTTTGGTATAGTAGTAGCCGGTGCAGTGATAATAAGTTCATTTGTTGCCTTGTCGCTCGCACCTATGCTTTGCAGCAAAATACTGAAGCGAAGAGATAAAAAACCGTGGATTTACCGTTTCACAGAGCCTTTCTTTATCAGATTAAATAAATGGTACAATTCTTCCCTACAATCATTTATGCAAAGTAGATGGCTGGCTTTTCCAATCATGGCCATATCAATTGTTTTAATAGTTTTTGTAGGTATAAATATTCCTTCAGAGCTAGCTCCGCTAGAAGATAGAGCTCAATTTTACGCGTTTGCCAGTGGCCCGGAGGGTGCCACTTTTAAATACATGGACGAATACGTAGATTCATTAATCGTACTGGCCAAGCAAGAAATACCCGAAGCATCTTCCACCATTACTGTTACCTCACCTGGCTTTGGCTCCTCCAGTTCTATTAATTCTGCTTTCATGCGGGTCATTTTATCTGATGCGGACGAAAGGGAACGAAGCCAATCAGCTATTGCCAGTGCTTTCAGACAAAAAGTTGCTGAGTTTACCAAGGCGCGAGCTTTTGTTTCCGAACCTCAATCAATTGGTAGCAGAAGAAGTGGATTGCCTATACAATATGTAATACAATCACCTAACCTTGAAAAGTTAAAAGATGTGCTACCGGAGTTTTTATTGCAAGCCAGTCAAGATCCCTCTTTTAATTTTGTGGATGTAGATTTAAAATTTAATAAACCTGAAATAAGGATAGAGATAGATAGAGAAAAAGCAAGAAAGCTTGGAGTATCGGTACGTGACATTGCACAAACGCTTCAATTAGGTTTTAGTGGCCAAAGGTTTGGTTATTTTATTATGAACGGCCAACAGTATCAGATAATAGGCCAGGTAGACCGTCAAAACCGGAATGAACCATTTGATTTACAATCGCTATATGTAAAAAACGACCGTGGATCATTGATCCAGCTTGATAATTTGGTGAAGATGGAAGAACAGAGTACTCCACCCCAGCTATTTAGGTTTAACCGGTATGCATCTGCTACAATTTCTGCCAGCTTGGTAGATGGTAAAACAATTAGTGATGGCATAGCAGCCATGGATCGAATTAAAAATCAAGTATTGGATGATACCTATGCCACATCGTTGGATGGTACTTCAGCCGAATTTCAGGAAAGTTCTTCCAGCCTGTTTTTTGCCTTTGTTTTTGCAATTGTCCTAATTTACCTGGTTCTATCTGCGCAATTTGAAAGTTTTCGCGATCCGCTTACTATTATGTTCACGGTACCTTTGGCCATTGCCGGTGCTTTATTTAGCCTAGTGTTATTCAATGAAACACTCAATATCTTTAGTCAAATTGGAATGATTATGCTGGTAGGGCTTGTAACTAAAAACGGAATATTAATTGTAGAGTTTGCCAACCAGAGAAAAGCCCGTGGCTTC
Organism: uncultured Roseivirgaceae bacterium; assembly: GCA_964592475.1. Classification (GTDB taxonomy): domain Bacteria; phylum Bacteroidota; class Bacteroidia; order Cytophagales; family Cyclobacteriaceae; genus CAZQEZ01. Next base: position 8,155 of record CAZQEZ010000100.1, on the reverse strand, counting down.
ACGGTAAAAGAAGCAATTATTGGCGCTGCAGAATCGCGTTTTCGACCTATATTAATGACTAGTTTTTCAACTATACTGGGAATTTTACCTATTGCTTTGGCCTTAGGCGCAGGTGCCGAGAGTCGCATATCTATGGGTATAGCCGTAATTGGGGGCTTACTATTTGCCACCATTTTAACCTTGTATATTATTCCAGCTATTTATTCATACCTGAGTAGTAGTGAAAAAAGAATGGCCCGATTTTAAATATTGACTATCAACTAATGAAAAATATAATTTTTGTAGTAGCTTTTATTTCTTTGTACACACCACTGAACGCCCAAGACACACTCAATTTGGAAGAAGCCATCAATTTGGGACTAGAGAATAATTTTGACATAAAATTGGCGGAAAACCAGTCAAGAATAGCGGCCAACAACCACACATTAGGTAACGCCGGTTTTTTGCCCAGAGCAGATTTGAACAGCAGTATAAGGTGGACACGAGAAAATACCGATTTTACATTTGCCAGTGGCGATGGACAATCGAGAGACGGGGCTAAATCAAGAAGCATTAATGCTAATGCTGTAGCCAACTGGGTAGTATTTGATGGCGGACGTATGTTTCATACATTCGAAAAACTTAATCAATTGAAATTAGCTGAAAACCTAGAAGCAACCCGGGTAATTGAAAATATTGTGGCTGACATTACTGATGCCTACTATCTGGTAGTGCTTAACCAAGCAAGAAGGGAAGTACTTGAAAATAATTTGCAACTCTCAAAACAGAGAATAGACATTTCAAAAGCAAAATATAATATTGGCAAAGCTTCAAAACTTGAATATCTGGCGGCACAAGTAGACTATAATGAAGATACCTCAGCACTAGTCAGTCAAGTTCAAGCACTTTATGAAGCCAAAGTAAACCTTAACAATATAATAGGAATAGATGTAAATGAGAATTTTAATGTTAATTCTGCTATCGAAGTAAATGCTGAATTAGATGATGAAGAACTCAAGGAAGAAATGCTATACAACAATACTCAATTGGCAATATTTGATCGCCAGCAAAATATAGCTTCTCTTGAAATTGAAGAAATTAAAGCAGAGCATTATCCGCAATTAAGTTTAAATTTAGGTTACGAAATCAATAGGTTTAATGCAGAAGCTGGTTTAACTTTGGACAGGCGTTCTATGGGGTTAAATTATGGTGCCTCAGCTACATGGAATATTTTCAATGGCTTTGATCGTAATCGCAGAGAACAAAATGCCAGAATTCAAAAACGAAATTCAGATCTAGCCACTTCTCAATTCAACTTAAACCTGCAAGCACAATTTAACAACCTCTATTCAGAATATGCCAGCAGTTTGGTGCTGCTACAAATGGAGCAGGAAAACCTGGCTGTAGCACGGGAAAATGCTGATATTGCACTTGATCGCTATAATATTGGTAACACCAATGCACTGGAACTGCGTGAAGCTCAGCAAAACCTGGTAGATGCCGAAAGTCGCCTGCTTAATGCGGCTTATACAGTAAAATTGGCAGAAACTGAATTGCTACGATTAAGCGGGCGATTGATTAACTTACATCAATAATTTAAACTTTACTCAGCACTTAATGCTGATTCTTTCTTCATAGCTATTTCTGCTTTGAGCAGCATATTATCTACTGAACTCACTTCTATGAATGACGCACCATGAGTAGGCCCAAAGTTGCCTGCAATTACCACTACCCGGTCTCCTCCCTGTACCCGGCCGGCCGATCTCAAGCTTTTGATAGCTTCAAATATAAATTTTTCGTTACTCAAGTGCTGTGGTGCCATGTAATTAGTAAATGCGCCATAAACTAATGCCAACTCTCTCATTACACGTTTGTCGTAGCATTGGGCAAATATCATTTTAGGTCCTCTATAAGCAGATAGCCCACGAATGGTTCTACCAGAACTTGTGTCTGCAATAATAGCTTGAGCATTGAGATCAATTGCAGCTTTCATTGCAGAATAAGTGAGATAGGCGGTTACTTCTGTGTTCAATACCTTATAAGATGTTTCACGTATGCCGGTAAGCGATTGTTCTACTTCCATCGCTATGTTAGCCATTGTTTCTAGCGCCTTTACCGGATATTTTCCGTAAGCAGTTTCTCCACTAAGCATCACTGCATCAGTACCATCATATATTGCATTGGCTACATCACTTATTTCAGCACGTGTAGGCCTTGGGTTTTCAATCATTGAATGCAGCATTTGAGTTGCAGTAATTACTACTTTTCTATATTCAATGGCTTTCTGGATCATACTTTTTTGCACACCTGGTATTCTCTCCTGAGGTATTTCTACCGCTAAGTCTCCCCTGGCTACCATTATACCATATGTGTTTTCCAATATTTCATCAATATTATCAACTCCCTGCTGGTTTTCTATTTTAGCAATAATTTTGATAGCACTTTTACGCTCATCTAAAATTTTTTGTATGGTCAGTACATCCTCCTTATGCCTTACAAATGAGTGGGCGATAAAGTCTAAATCATTATCAATTGCAAAATGGATGTAATCAATATCTTTTTTACTTAGGGCTGGTAATTTTACATGTACGGATGGTATATTTACACTTTTTCTACCTTCGATAAACCCATTATTCAATATTTCACAAAGTAATTTATCTCCCTCTTTATCTATAACGTGAAGCTCGATGCTACCATCATCAATTAAAATTTTACTTCCTACGGGTACATCTTCTGCAAAATTTTGATAGGACATGCATATGCATTCACTATTGGTTTTGCCCTGAGGATCACCTTTTACGTAAATTTTCTCTCCACTTTCTACCCAAACTTTATTTTCAGCAATGGTTGTTCTAATTTCAGGACCTTTAGTATCAAGTAAAATGGCCACGTTGTCTGATACGGCTCTTACATTTTTTACTACCTTAAGCGATTCATCGTAAGTTTGATGAGCAGTGTTTAATCTTACCACATTCATACCAGATTTTACCATCTGTTTCAGTAAACTTATGTCGCAGTTTCTATCGGAAATGGTAGCTACTATTTTAGTTCTCTTATTCATCATATTAATTCTACATTTGAATGCTTACAAAAATAGCTATAATGTTTTGCTAATTCTTTAATAGGTAATTTAAATTATTGTTTTATCTATTGGCATAATATCTTAAAAAAGCCCGCCATCTAGTTATTAAACAGCGAGCCTTTACAAAATATATTTTATAACGTGTGCTTTATTCGTTCATCATTCTTCCGGGAGTGAATGGTGCGTCCATTTGTTCTAATCTTTCTTCTAAAGGCTTCACTTGGTTTTCAATTAAATCATTCAGGTCAGTTTTGAAATCAGCAAACTGCTCTATGGCAATTTCATAAGCTTGTTTTTGCGAAGTAGTCGGATCTGAATTGGTACGTGACATTTCATATAACAGGTAGCCTGTTCTACTGCTCAAAGCGTAAGGAGCGTCCATATCCAATTTTACAGCTATTCTATCGCCATAAAGTAATTTTTTCAGTTCATAAAGCTTGTCATCAATTTGCTGAATTTGATTATATAACACTTTATTATCACCATCAATCATAAAAATGGCTTTTCTGATGTATTTTAATTTTTCATCAAGTTCATTGATAGTTTTGCCAGCAGCATCTACTTTACCATTGAGCGCTTCCGCTTTGGCTTTAAATGCTACCATGGCATCCCAATCTTTGGCTGGTAATGTAGTGCCGGGGAGCATTTCTACTTCAAAAGAAATATCTTCTACCAAAGTAGTCATTTCGCCATCTACACTTTTAATCATTGATACGGAATACTTGCCGGGTAATACATAGGGACCAGAAGGCTGAGAGGCATAAGGGTTATCCGGATCGGGTTTTCTCAAACTTATAGCATCTTTTGCCGGCTTCCGAAAATCCCACACGGTTCTGTTTACTCCTTGAGAGGCTCCAGTTTTAATTTGACGTACCACTTTACCCTCTTCATCTTTTACAATAAACAAAAGGAAAGGATCCTCTTCTCGAGTTTCATTTAGCAATTCCTGATACGATGGGTAGGATACGTCTTTGTTATCCTTTTTGAGTTCTTTTTCTCTAGCCTGTCTTTTATCTTTTTGGGTCTCTATTTTATCTTTCAAAAACCAAGTAAACACAGCTCCTACCGGTGGATTTTCTGCATAATAAAAACTTTCTCCCTGAAAACTCTTTTTGCCACGATTGCCCATAGGTGATTTTTCAATAAACATCCATGATTTTTTTATCGGGAAAACATGGGCATCTTTGGCCAGGTTATCCGCTTTAAGATGACGTAGTGGAGAGTAATCATCCAATACCCAAAATCCTCTACCAAAGGTACCCAGCACCAAATCATTTTCTCTTTTTTGTATGGCCAGGTCTCTTACGGCAATGGTGGGTAATCCACCTTTCAGTTGAGTCCACTCTTTACCGCCGTCATTGCTATAAAATACACCAAATTCAGTACCTGCAAATAAGAGATTGGGGTCTTCATGGTCTTCGGCAATGGCATAGGTTGAACCTCTTTCCGGTAAATTGCTGGAAATCGATGTCCAGCTTTTGCCTTTATCAGTACTTTTATAAAGGTAAGGCTTGAAATCTCCACGCTTATGGTTATTAAAAGCTGCATAAAGCACATTTTCGTTGTGCTGGCTAGCCAAAAGCATATTTACGTAAGTCATAGCAGGAACTCCACTTACACTTTCTATTTTCGTCCAATTTTTACCCCCATCACCACTAATCTGCACCAGCCCGTCATCTGTACCAACATATAATAATTGCTCGTTTACGGGTGATTCACTGAAAGCCACAATAGTGCCATATGGCGAAGTAGATGCATTTTTTGCTACCGCATCAATGCTCCATACCTTACCCATTACTGGCAATTCATTTCTATTAATTTGACGGGTTAGATCAGGAGAAATAGTTTGCCAGGTATTCCCGCGGTCATCACTTTTAAATAATTTATTGGCTGAAAAATAAATGCGTTCAGGTTTATGCGCGCTTACTGCCAAAGGTGCATCCCAGTTCCAGCGATAAGCAGCCTCATCTTTGCCTGGTTTTGGTTGTATACCGGTAATTTCGCCACTTACTTTATCGTACCTAACCAAAAAGCCATATTGCGATTGCGCATAGATAATGTCAGGGTTTTGGGGGTCTATTTGCGACTCAAATCCATCACCTCCATTGGTCACAAACCAATCGCTATTGGTTATTCCTGTGTTGTTGCGTGTACGTGAAGGGCCTCCCAAGCTGAAGTTATCTTGCGTGCCGCCATAAATATAGTAGAATGGCTCAGCATTATCTACCTCCACTTTGTAAAATTGAGTTATTGGCAGGTTAGGTTTATAATGCCATTCTTTGCCTGCATCAAAACTTTCATAAATACCACCATCGCAACCTACCAAAAAATAATTGGGATGTTCCGGGTCAATCCACATGGCATGGTTGTCTACGTGCTTATATCTTTCCCCTAGTGGTTTAAATGTTTTGCCACCATCTTCAGTCCAATGCATCCAGGTGTCCATAGCGAAAACCACATTTTCGTTGGTGGGGTGAGCTACAATCTCAGAGTAATAATTGCCGCTGGTGGAGTAGTCGCTCATTTTATCCCAGTTTTCACCCTGTTTTGTTGACACAAAAAAGCCGCCTTTGCCCAGGGTAGCTTCTACTATGGCATAAATTTTATCGGGATTGGCCGGTGATATTGCCAAACCTATTCGGCCAATATCTACACTTGGCAGACCACTGTTAATTTCTTTCCAGTTGTCACCTCCATCGGTAGTTTTGTACATGCCAGACTTAGGGCCACCGCTAATATAAGTAAAAACTTGACGCCGTCTTTGAAAAGCAGAAGCATACATAATATCCGGGTTGCGCGGATCCATCACTAGATCGTTCACGCCCGTATGTTTATCAATTGTTAAAACAGCATTCCAGGTTTTTCCGCCATCAGTCGTTTTATAAACCCCTCTTTCGCCGCCGGCGCTCCAAAGGGGGCCTATAGCTGCTACATATACTACATCGGAATTGTCGGGGTGTACAATTATTTTACCGATATGTTCCGAATTTTCAAGTCCCATTTTGTTCCAGGTCTTTCCGCCATCCAACGATTTATATATTCCATCGCCATAAGCAACGCTGCGTTGATTATTATTCTCGCCGGTTCCTACCCAAATCGTTTGATGATTATTAGGATCCATAGTTACACAGCCAATAGAGTAAGATCCCTGGCTGTCAAAAATAGGGGTATAGCTGGTACCGGCATTGGTAGTTTTCCAAACACCCCCTGAAGACACAGCAATGTAATACTCAGCGCGATTTTCGGGATTAACAGCGAAATCAGAAATTCGACCGGAAGTAAGTGCAGGGCCTACCTCTCTAAAACGCAAGCCACTGAGTGAAAGCTTGTCTTCTTTAACTTCTGATTTTTCCGAATTTTTCTTTTGAGCCGGCAGCACCGTTGATACCAATAACAACAGAACAGCGGCCAATAATTTTCTGTATAAATACATTTTGTAAACCTCCTTCATAAATTTAACTTTTACTAAATGGTAAAAATAAAGGATTTGTACCTTGTCAGGTAATGAATTGATAATTTATTTGTAAAGGAGGTATACTTATGTATAGGTATAGCTTAATTATCTGCCAAATGTGTCATAATAGGCAGTGGCATGTTCTTCATATCTTTTGATCAATTCGATATTTTGCCATTCCAATTCAGTAATTTTATCTCGTATATCAACCGAAACCGGCATATACCAATCAACGGAACTATCAAAAACATACCGAATTTTTCTATTCTTAAATGAATAGCCATGACGGGCATAAATACTATTTCTGATTACTTCCAGGTCTCCTTTGTACAAGTTTTCTACATCTTCTTTTTTCAATAGCTTATTAGATGCATTTACCTTTAACACATCTTCTGTTAGAAACTCTGCACCACCTGCTATTTCATTGTTTTGATCATAAAGGTCACGCCAGGCTATAAATTCGGGTAATTCCAGATTCGGGTTATAGGTAAATATTCTTTTTTCCAGGGTATATTCCCTTTGGGTTACGGCCAAGTTTTCATCATTAGCTATCCATATACCGGTAATCATTTGGGACTCCGGATAAATGCTGAATTCGAAAGCACCATCGTATCGATCATCACCGGGTTCTTTAGCATTTACCTGTAAAACATCTTCCTGGTGGAACCATTCTCCCTGAAATGGCCGCCAATTGCCAGCAACTATGCTATGCCCATAAACTATTTTATCTTTCATAGAGTCAATAGAAACTGTAATTTTATTGGAATAACTAGGCTTTTTATTCCTGTCGAAAATAGAAGCTTTGAACATACCCACGTAATAACCATAAATAGCTGAGTTAATATTTTCAGCTTTGACTGCTACCTTATCAGGACTTTTAGCGGCCAAATCTGCTTGCTTTTCGCTTTCCTGGTTATTTTTTTCCTTTGGCTGGCTGCAGGAAAAAATAACAGTAATAAGGACAAAGTAAATTATTGATAAATTTTTCATTTGGTGTTTTTTTTATATTGGTTGTAAATAAGGATTTCTGCTAAAATTAAATTTAATACCCAGCCCAGCCATGCAACTATTTGATATACGTCCATAGGCCTGGGATGAAACAAGGATACAATTATATATTTCCATGCCCTAAGCGTAATGGCTGACAAGGTAAGCGCAAAACTTCTGATCATCCATTGCTTGTGAGCAATAATATTTCTTTTTTTTATAGCTAGTATAGCTTTTAGTGTAAACCAGAACCATAGCACGGCCAGCAGCAGGAAAGCAATTTGAGAATACGAACCTCCATTGGCATAGATTCCAATGATAAACCCGGAAGGAGCTGCAAATAAGACAATGCTACTTACGTAAATGTATCCGGTAATGGAATGCATCCAAGGATATTTTTTTCTGATAAAAAGAAAAAACTGAGTGAATCCGGCAGGGAGTGCCAATATGGCAGTATAAACATGAATAAAAAAGGCGTATTTATAATGTATCATTGAGATGTACTCCTGCTTGATGCGTAAAAAGGCCACATCGGTATGAACAGGTATATACTGAAGCGTAATCTGCAATAATAAATAACAAAAAAAGGCATAACCCAATACAATGGATATTCTAAAAAGTGCTTTTAGGTTTAATAACGGGTGAATATTTTG
>CAZQEZ010000099.1:0-15569 GCA_964592475.1 uncultured Roseivirgaceae bacterium | reverse complement strand
CTCGAAATCGGAACAGATTTCATTAAAGCTAAAATGCCTGTAGACCATCGAACATGCCAGCCATTTGGCAGGTTACATGGTGGAGCTTCTATGGTACTGGCAGAAGAACTGGGTAGTATGGCTGCCAATTTATTACTTGATAATAAAAAACAAGTAGCTGTAGGGCTTGATATCAATGGAAATCATCTTAAAGGTGCTTCAAAAGGATTTGTTGTCGGAATTGCTAAACCCATTCATCTCGGTAAACGTTATCAAGTTTGGGAAATTAAAGTTGAAAATGAAGACAGGCAACTGGTTTGCATTAGCCGGCTTACTGTTGCCATTATTGAGAAATACTAATATGATAATAAATAACCCTTTAATAAAAAATAAACCTTCGAAGGAAAACATGGACGATTTGTTGGCATATGCCATCCAGAAAAATTACGCCATAGCCCTTTATCAACTCCCTCACTCGCAAGAAAAAAACCTGATTATTGATTTTTCAGGTAGCCCGATTTTAGTAAATACAGAGTTAAGTAATTTAGGTGAAGGATTTGTGTTAAGTAAATTTGACAACAAAGGCTCATCTTATTTTCTAAAATCCGATGTACATATCGCTTTTAAAAAGTCGCTGGTGCATTTCCGAAGTAAAAATGTTGATTCATTTTTAGATCAGTTTGAGCAACAAAAACAAAAATTAGTAAAGAATAAGCATTGGTATACCAATAAAAAAGAAGCCCAAAAATTAGCAGTAAATTATCAAGGTTTAGTAGAAAAAAGTATAGATGAAATAAAGGCTGGAAAATTCATCAAAGTGGTTCCATCTCGATGTAAGTCTGTAGATTTACCGGTTGACTTCGATTTAATTGCAACCTTTGACATGCTATGCCAGCAGTATGCCAATGCATTTGTTAGTTTAGTATCTATTCCTGAAATAGGCACCTGGATGGGTGCTTCACCTGAAATATTAATAAAAACTGAAAACGAACAACGCTTCTACACTGCAGCTGTCGCTGGCACTCAGGCTTATAAAAAAAACGTGCCCATGTGGGAGGTAATGTGGAGGCAAAAAGAAATAGAGGAGCAAGCATTGGTTAGCCGTTATATAATCGATTGTTTTAAAAAAATACGATTACGTGAATTTGATGAAGATGGACCTAAAACCGCCCAAGCCGGCAAAATGGTACATTTACGTACAGACTTTAGCGTGGATATGGAAGCTACTAATTTTCCTCAACTAGGCAATGTAATGCTGGATTTACTGCATCCTACTTCTGCCATATGTGGCATGCCTCGCCAATCTGCTTATGAATTTTTAAGAAAGCATGAAGGGTATGACCGGGAATTTTACAGTGGCTTTTTAGGACCAGTAAACATTCACAATGCTACCAATATATTTGTGAATATTCGTTGTATGCAGCTTTGGCGACATCGAGCCATGGTTTATGCTGGAGCTGGAGTAACCCGTTATAGCAATCCTGAACAAGAATGGCAGGAAACTGAAATGAAATGCAATACAATGATGGATGCTCTAATTAAACATTCATAAATTGTTTTTAAAAAAGATGTACCATACTTTTTTGATCAGTTGCAAAAGATATCAAAGCAAGTTATTAAATACTAAAGTAAAGTATTATCTTCAATTTTATCCTTTGGGCATAGTTTTGATGATCAAACCAATATGAGTAAAATAATTCATAGCTCCAAAGAGAAGGAAAACCCATCCTAAAGCCATTAATAAAAAGTAACTGGCTTTTTGTAAAACCCCCATTTGAAAAGGCAATTCTAATTTTGCCATTGTATTCATATTGGCAGGAAAAAGCAACACGGCCACCCCTGTAAAAAAATACAATCCTGAAATGAAAGTTGCTTCTATCCAAGGCTGATTGGCAAATTCTCCGGCAATAGGCTCTTCGGGAGGTGCTACAAATAATTGATAAACCATACCAGCAAAAGCAATTGAAATTAATGATAAACCAAAAGCTATAAAAATAAACTGCAAAGGCTTCCCAGCTTCACCAATTAAGGCCGCTACATTAGAAGATTCTTTTATTACTTTACGTCTGATAAAAAAGTACAGCGATGTGAATAAAAGAATAATCCCAAACCCAAAGCTTGGCTCACCAAATATAATATTATCAAAAGGAAAATATTTTGCCAATGGCCAGGCAAGAGACATATGAGCTCCGGTAATGGCAAGTATTAACCCTAAGATTCCAAAATTGATAGCGTGTCCATCAATCGAAAACCTATCGCCTTGATATAGTTTTTTACCCAAACGAGCCAATGAACATAAAGCCGCTCCAGTACTAATTGCCATAATCGTGTTATAAGTGGGCATTTGAGTCCACTGAATTGTGAGTCCGCCGTCTTCCATTTTTAAAAAAGTTTATTAATTATTAATGTCAATTATTTTTTTGATAATACATAAAAAGAGTGAATAACCCCGGGCAACCAGCCTATAATGGTAAAAAGAACATTGAGCCAAAAAGCACTGGTCAAGCCTCGTGAAGTGGCTACTGCCAATGGTGGCAAAAAAATAGAGAGTACTATTTGCAATAAAGACATAATTAAAAAAATTTTATTTTAAAGAAATTAAAAAATTGACTGTATTACTAAATTTGTTTACTCAACATTGAAAAAAACAGAATGTTTAAGCGCAAATGAGGCGTAAGTGAAAATTTAATTAAACCTTTTTTAATAGTTATTATATAAAGTAGCAATACTTATTCCACATCTTTTTGGAAATAATGACTTACTTGGGCTTGGCATTAAAAATCGTAAAATTATTATTCATGCTATTTGCCACTTAAGTAAATTTTTGATTTGCTTGTATCTAGCCATTCAATTATTCTTATCAAATTTTGCACCACCCTGTTCAAATTACTCCAATCAAGTGCATCGGGCTCATCTTCAACCTGATGATAAAATGGATAGTTTTTAAAATTAAAAGTAGAAAATGTATGAGATGGCACTTGCAGCACCTTGTAGAAGGGATAATTGTCTGACAATCGAAATAAATTTACAGATTCATCGGGAAGATGTACAATCAAGCTATCTTGAAGACCTTCATTAATCTGGGTAGCTAAATTAGATTTAAGATATCCTGTCGCATACACCTTACCCGGATGACCGGTAAGCTTGGCGCCTAACATATCAAAATTAATGACTGCCTTAACCGCTAATTCATCTTTCTTCCACCGGTTGGCCAGATGGTAACTGCCATATAAACCTTGTTCCTCTAAAGTAAAAGCAACAAAAACGATATTATGCAAAGGCCTATCCTGTATACTCATATGCTCTGCAATAGCTAATAATGCTGCAACTCCGCTTGCATTATCATTTGCACCGTTTGCAATAGAATCAAGACTTCCGGATTGAATACCAATATGATCGTAATGAGCACCTATCACTAATGTTTCGGCATTTTCGGCTTTACCAGGCAAATAGCCCACCAAGTTTACTTCATCTTGATGCACGGTGTCATTGTATGAAGGATAAAAAGGCTGCAATCCAATTTTTTCCATACGTGACCGGATAAAAGCCGCTGCTTTTCTCGTACCTACCGTAAATGGACCTCTACCCCTCATGCTATCAGCAGCTAATGTCTTAATGGTGCTTTTTATCATCAAAGTGTCTGGCCTTGATTGTGCATTAGTATCCACAAAAACTATAGATAATAATAATACAACAGCAAATTTTAATAATAATGAAGGAAAAGGTAGCAATGATTTATACATTTAATGATGTTAGTTTTTGAACGACAGTGCGAAACTATTAAACGAAAAAATAAATTAAAAATATATATGATATAATGTTGCGAACTTATCAATTAATAATTAATTTTCTACTATGAAATTAACAGTTTAAAAACATTTTTAACTTAACTAATAAAAAATCATGAGTATAAATTCAATTAACCAGCTATTTGACCAGCTTTGGTTAGAATATATTCAAACTAATCCACCGGCAAAAAAAATACAGGAGCTTTTTAGTCAAAAAGGAGAAAAGGTGGTAAACGATCACATTGCATTTCGCACTTTTAATATGCCAGAGGTTGGGATAAACGTCCTTGCAAAAGTATTCGAAGATAGAGGATATAGCGAAAAAGGAGAATATCACTTTGAAAAGAAAAAACTTTATGCGAAACATTTTGAACATACTGATCGTGATAAGCCGCTCATTTTCATAAGCGAACTTAAAGTAGAAGATTTATCACAATCTACCAGGCAAATAATACATGACTTAGTAGCACAAATACCCAAAGATTTTATACATGACCCTGCATTTATCATGCAAGGAAAACCCTGGGAGGTGTCTTTTAATACTTATGTTCAACTAAAGCAAGAAAGTGAATATGCAGCTTGGATGGCTGCTTTTGGTTTTAGAGCCAATCATTTTACTGTAAGTGTTAACCACCTAAAAAATTTTGATGATTTAAGAGAGGTTAACACTTTCTTAAAAGATAACGGTTTTGCACTCAATACTTCTGGCGGAGAAGTGAAAGGTTCTCCGGAACAAATGCTGGAACAATCATCAACCATTGCCTATAATACAAAAATTGGTTTTTCGGATGGTGATCATGAGATACCGGCCTGCTACTATGAGTTTGCCAAGCGATATCCTCAGCCTAATGGTGAATTGTTTAGGGGTTTTATTGCCGGATCTGCTGATAAAATTTTTGAAAGCACTGATAAAGGACAGTAAATACCAGAGAAAACACTATAGTGTGAGAAAAAAGGGGGTGTTTTAGCCGAAAAGAACAGGTCTAATTAATTAGACCTGCCTTTTTAAGGAGACTTTAAGTAGCGAAAAGATTACTTCTTCCCTGCTAATTGTCCACAAGCAGCATCAATGTCTTTACCACGGCTGCGACGCACCTTTACCACTAGTCCTTTCTTTTCCAGGTAAGCAGAAAAATCATCTAGTTTATCATCCGTTGTTTTGCTAAATTCTGCCTGCTCTATGGGATTGTATTCTATGATGTTGATTTTACAAGGTACTTGCTTAGCGAACTGATACAGTTCTTCGGCATCGTCAAGTGAATCATTAAAATTATGAAAAGTAATGTATTCAAACGTGACTCTATTTTTAGTTTTCTGATAATAATATTGCAGGGCCCGCTTCAATATTTCCAAATTATTGGTTTCATTAATCGACATGATCTGGTTACGCTTTTCATCATTGGCCGCGTGTAAAGAAAGTGCTAAATTAAATTTTACCTGATCATCACCTAATTTTTGGATCATTTTGGCAATACCGGCGGTAGATACAGTAATTCTTTTGGCAGACATACCCATACCCGCCGACGATGTTATGTATTCAGTAGATTGCAACACGTTGGCATAGTTGAGAAGAGGCTCGCCCATACCCATATAAACAATATTGCTAAGTGGAATTTTATATTGATCTTCTGCTTGCTGTGAAATGGCAACTACCTGATCGTAAATTTCTCCGGCAGATAAATTTCTTTTTCTTTCCAGATAGCCGGTAGCACAAAATTTACAACTGAGTGAGCACCCTACTTGCGATGAAATACAAGCAGTCATTCTATTTTCCGTAGGAATAAGAACACCTTCTACTAAATTTTGGTCATGCAGACGAAAAGAACTTTTAATAGTACCATCTTTGCTCAACTGTTGCTGGTCAAGCGTAAGCTTGTTAAAAACAAAATTTTCTTCCAGCCACTGCCGGGTATTTTTGCTCAGGTTTGTCATTTCCTCAAAACTACCAGCTGCCTTCTTCCAAAGCCATTCGTATATTTGCTTAGCCCTATATGGCTTTTCACCCAATTCTTCTAATGTGGTAGTCAATTTTTCAAAGGAGAGATTTCTAATATCTTGCTTTTGTTGAATTTCAATCATTATTAGGGGTTTTACCTGGGTCCGAAATTAAACAATACTTTTTTTAAAATAATTCAACCTGCTTTTTCATAAAAACAATCATTCGAAAACCAGTTTATTTTTCAGGGTTTCGGGTATGGATATAGCTTTACCCAGCTCATAATCAAAACATACGATGCCGGTTTTACCTCTAGCCAATTCCTTTCCGTTGCTTTTTTCCATCAGATACACGAGATCAAAACTTACCCGACTCAGGTCTGTTGCGCCGATTTTAATGTTTATTTTATCTTCATAAAAGCCCTCGGCTTTATATACAACGGCTGCATCGCTCATTATTATACCTTTCCCCTCAATTCCATTTCGCTCATTGTCAAAACCTAAATACCTCAACATTTGCACACGTGCCTCATGCATCAGTGCCAACACACGGTCGTTGCCTAAATGAGCACCATAATTAAGATCGTAAACCCTTATAGTTAAAATGGTAGAAAAAATAAAATGAGCTGGCAAATCAATTTTAACGCGCGCCATAACCTAATGAAATTTTAAAAAGCTGCAAAGATAAGGGATTTGCCTAATATTTGTTAGAGAATATAATATTTACTGCCTCTAACAAATTTTGAGCAACATAATCCGGATTAGCTTCAGCTGCTTTGCCAATGCCGATGGTTTTTAGCTTCATTTTTTGAGCAGGATAAATATCGCGCTCCGAATCGCCCACCATCCATGATAAACTAGCATTTATATTATGTTTTGCCATGGCCTTTTCAAACATTAAAGAGTTAGGTTTCCTGAGCATAGATTCTGTAACCGAAGGATGATGGGGTGAAAAGTAAAGATCGTCCACCAAAAAACCGCATGTTTTCTGCAAATGATCATGGCAGGCTAAAACCTCTTTTTCCGTGTAGCGCTTTTTTGCAATTCCTGCCTGGTTAGTCACTATAATTAATAAAAAACCAGCTGACTTCAATTGATATAAAGCTTCTTTAACACCTGTTATTATTTTAAAATGATCTAAACGGTATGCGTAGTCACCTAATTCCTGGTTTATGACACCATCTCTATCCAGAAAAACACATTTTTTTTGGGCTTCAATCACAAATTTTGCATTAATATTCGATTATCCTTTACTTTTGCGCAAAATTAAAAAATAGCTCGTGAATAATTGCATAGTAATCATACCTACCTATAATGAAAAGGAAAATATTAGAGCCATCATCAAAGCTGTGTTTGAATTGGCAATACCCTTCGATCTACTGGTGGTAGATGATAATTCTCCTGATGGCACCGGGGAAATTGTAAAAGAATTACAAAAAGAGCTTAAGGGGCTACCAAAAGAGCTTGACCGCTCACTTCACTTGCTTCAGCGAAAAAACAAATCAGGCTTGGGTACTGCTTATATAGCTGGCTTTGAATATGCTCTAAAGCATAAATACGAATATATTTTTGAAATGGATGCTGATTTTTCTCATAATCCTGATGATTTAATTAAATTATATCAGGCCTGTGAAAATGAAGGTTACGATCTGGCAATAGGTTCGCGCTATATATCAGGGGTAAACGTGGTCAATTGGCCAATGGGTAGGGTATTAATGTCCTATTTTGCCAGTGTGTACGTGCGCTTCATTACCGGTTTATCCATACAAGATACCACTGCAGGCTTCAAATGCTACCGGCATACCGTATTACGAACAATAGATTTACAAAAAATACGATTTATTGGCTATGCCTTTCAAATTGAAATGAAGTTTCTTACCTGGAAATTCGGTTTTAAAATTAAGGAAGTACCGATTATCTTTACTGACCGTACTCAAGGAACCTCTAAAATGTCGAAACATATTTTTAAAGAGGCCATACTAGGAGTTATGCGCATAAAAGTGAGTAGTTATTTCCAGAAATATCAGCGGCAAGTATAAACACCTAATAGATATTGCAATCTGCTGGTTTCATATTATCTTTTTTTGGTAATTTCTGATAACCAATTCACATTTCAGATACATTAATTATTTTTAATCAAATCTAATAGAGCGAACCGGAGAAATGCGACTAATAAACAAAGCCGGTAGCAGTAATACTACTGCTACTATTGCAAATGTAAGCATGTTGAGTAGGGAAATTGTAAGCCAATCCCATTCAATGGGTACGTAACTCATGTAGTAATTTTCCGGATCAAGCGGAATCAGCTGAAATTGAAATTGAAGGGCACAAAAGCCAATTCCAATCAAGTTACCCCACAATAGTCCTTTAAATACTAAAACCAGACCGTTATTTATAAAAATATTTCGTATTTGCTTATTAGTGGCACCTAAAGCTTTAAGTGTACCAATCATTTGAGTGCGCTCCATTATCAAGATTAATAAAACAGATATCATATTAAAACTCGCCACGAAGAGAATTATAACCAAGAAAATATATACATTTTGATTAATCAATGATAACCAATCAAATATTTCGAGATACCGGTCTTTTACAGATTGTAAATAATAATCATAGCCTACCATTTCAAATACTTGATTTGCATAAAATTCCAGTTTATTAAAATCGTCTACAAATAATTCAAATCCTCCTACCATATTTTCATCCCAGCCGTTAAGCCTTTGAATCAAAAAGATATCTCCCAGGATTATTTTCTCATCAAAATCTTCCATACCGGTATCATAAATTCCAACTACTTCCAGTTTTCGCCGCCTTATATTTTCCTGAATAAATACAGCCTGTAATGCCTCCCCTATTCCTAATTGAAGTACATTGGCAATTTTTTGACTTATTACTATTTGATTACTAGCAGAAGAATCGGAAAAATTGATAAAATTACCCGCAATTAAATTTTTTGCGAATTGCCCTTGGTTAAAATCTTCTCCTACACCCTTCATTATAAAGCCATAAACCTCATCTTCTGTGCTCAAAAGCCCGGCCTTATAGGCAAAAACCTGACTATGTGATATATAATTGATCGTATCAATATTTTGGAAAAAATCACTACTGGTAGAAATTGGAGAGGACTCATAAGAATTGGTAGTGGCATACCCGGTTAATTGTAAATGAGCCCCAAAGCTCACAATTTTCTCACGAATGGTACTTTTAAAACCGAATAAGATTAAAAATGAAATAATTAAAATGGCCAGGCCAATACCAATACTGGCGATGGCCACTTTGTGAATGGTTGCCGAAAATGTTTCCGGATCGGCTTTGTTTATTCTTTTCGATATAAAATATGATAAGTTCAATATATCGGTAACTTTTGCAGTTAAAATAATAAAGTAAATTTACATTTTGCAAATTAAAACAAATATTTCGCATGAATAAGCTTTTCTGGCTCATAACATTATTATTTTTCTGCAACAGTTGCCATTCGGCAAGTAACGGAAAAGAATCAAAAACCAATAATACACGAAAAATACAGCTGGGGGCAGCCCAATTTGACGCTTATTTACCAATTATAGCCAACAAAAATATAGGATTGGTTATTAATCATACTTCCCTGGTAAATAATACTCACCTGCTTGATACATTAGTGGCACTAGATGTACCGGTAAAGAAAATATTCTCTCCTGAGCATGGCTTTAGAGGACAAAAAGGTGCCGGAGAATTGGTAGATAGTGGCATAGACCCCGTTACTCGTCTACCAATAATTTCACTCTATGGCAATCATAAAAAACCCACTAAAGAAGATTTTGCAAATTTGGACGTGATAATCTTTGATATACAAGATGTGGGTACTCGTTTTTACACTTACATAAGCACGATGCACTATGTAATGGAAGCTTGTGCTGAAAATAATTTACCTTTAATTGTACTGGACAGGCCCAATCCCAATGGTATGCACATTGATGGTCCGGTGCTTAAGGAAACGTATCGCTCTTTTGTGGGCATGCACCCTATACCAGTGCTGCATGGCTGTACCGTGGGCGAACTAGCCCAAATGATCAATGGTGAAAAATGGCTGGAACATGGGTTACAATGTGATTTAACTATAATTGCCATGGAAAACTATAATCATCAACTTGATTATGAATTGCCGGTAAAACCATCACCTAATTTACCTAACCAACAATCGATTAAGCTATACCCAAGTTTATGTTTCTTTGAAGGTACTATAGTAAGTATTGGCCGAGGCACTCCTTTTCCTTTTCAAGTAATAGGTCATCCTAAAGCAAATTTTGATAACTTTACCTTTACTCCCAAGGATGTAGCTGGAGCTGCAATTAATCCTAAACATGAAGGTGAGCCATGCCATGGTCACGACCTTCGCGAAGTCGAAAGCCCGGGAGGCATCAACTTAAGCTATTTATTGAATTATTATAAGCAGCTTAACCATCTGAATTTTTTCACAAACTACTTTGATAAACTAGCAGGTACCGATGAATTACGCAAGCAAATAAAAGCAGGGTTAGATGAAGAAGCCATACGCATCAGCTGGGCTGAACCCATAGCCAACTATAAAGAAATGCGTAAAAAATACTTGTTATACAAGTAATTGATGTAACTTTTTTTTTATTTAATGCTATATTACCTAAAAAAATCCTTTATTATCAGAAAGTTCTCTGGTTTTTTTAATAATAAAGTTATAATTATACTCAAAAATTCTTAAAAAAACACAAGTTAGCTAGTAGTCTTGTGATTTTCCAGATAAATATTACAAGCAAGGAATAAACAGCTTTTCCAATTTATAACTCGTTTCATTGTCAATAGCTTTACAGCATATAACCTTACAGCATGCTTCAGCTTGACACTCGAAATAAAGACTTGTACTTATCCAAAGCCATGCTTGCTATGCCTCAAGGGATGGCCTATCTCATCTTCAACGAGCAAGACCCATATGGTGCAAAATTTATTATCCATCAAGCCAACAAAAGCTTTCTACGGCAATTTAACTTGCCTTCAATGTACATACTCGGCCAGGAGCTGGAAGATATTTTACCTGAAATCACACCTGAAATTAAGCGGCTTGAAAAAGTAACAAATAAACAAATTTCGCAAGAATTCGAATTGGCTTCATCACGCACTGGAAAAAGCTACCAGGTTACTGCATATAGTCCTCAGATGGGACATCTTGTGCTTATTACTGCTATTCATAAAGATAACAAAAGTGATGAAAAAGCCACTGAACAAGTGCCCTTTTATCAATTTATAAATTTACTACCACTTCCAGTATATTTCATCAATCATCATGGTATTATAAAATGGTATAATAGTGCTTTTGCAAAAACAGTGGGTCATGAATTTATTGAAGGGAAAAAACTTGATGAAATATTTGATGCAAACGCGGTTAAAATTTTTGAGCTATACGATGAAGAAATAAATACAAGAGAAGATAAAAAAGTATTCTCAGAAAAATTAATTACCGCTAAAAACCAGGAAAAGCACCTAATATTTCATAAAACGCGATTTAAAGATATCATATCCAATGAAGAAGGTATTTTAAGTATTATCCGGGATAATACAGAGCAGACACACACACTTTTTAAATTAAAAAAGAATGCCCACGAATTAAATATAATCCATGCTATCATGAAGTTAGTTGATGCTCCGGGTATATTACTACCTACAGTTTTACAAGGAGTTATCAGTCTTATACCTACTATATTTAATTCACAATGCGAATGTGCTATTAAGTTGAATATCGCCGGAAAATCATATTTTAGTGCCGGATTTCAAGTGTTGCCACATGAGCAAAAACTCGACTTATCTTTACAAGATAATTACTATGGCATACTAGAGGTATATAGCAGCACAAAATCATCTTTACAAGAAAATCTGAATATCCTCAGAGTATTGTCAGAGATTATTTCTAAAATTATTTACAGGTATAAGCTGAGAGAAGAAATCGAAAAACAACAAGAAATACCTAGTAAAGCATTGGCACATTTAAATGATGGAATTGCTTACATAGATCAAGACGAAAATTTTAAATTTTATAATAAAGCAGCGGAAGAAATTTTTGAAGTAAACCAGGGAGGATTGAAAGGAGAAAACATGCGTCAATTTGTTTCCGAAAGCTCCTTAGAAAAAGTTCTTCGTCAAACCAATTTGAGGCGTAATGGAAAGCACAATCGTTATGAACTTGAAATTACAACAGCCCGTCGCAATAGCAAAAGCCTAATGGTGCATGCCAGCCCTTATATTAATCCAAATGGTGAGTACTTAGGAGCATTTACACTGTTCTACGATAATACTGAAAGAAAAAAAGCGGAAACTGCTTTAACAGCTAGTGATGAAAATTTTCGATATTTATTCTATGAAGCCCCCATTGCTTATCAATCTTTAGACCCCGATGGAAATTTAATTGAATGTAATTCTAACTGGTGTAAATTAATGGGCTACAATAAAAATGAGGTGCTCAATAAATCTTTTTATAATTTGGTAGCCCCAAAAGATAAAAACAAATTCAAAACATGCTTCTCTGATTTTGGCATAAATGGCAGAATAAAAGAAAAAGAGTTGAATGTGATGAGTAAGGAGGGTAAAGAATTAATAGTATCTATCTCAGGTAAAGCGATATTTAACCTGGAAGGAAAATTGGAGCAGATACATTGCATTTTTAGAGATATTACCGTACAAAAAACAATTGAGCTGCAAAACAAATGGATGATTGAGGATTTTGACATTCTGAACAAAATGTATGCAGACCTTAATTCATTAAGTACTACAGAAGAGATATATCAATATGTAGCTCAGCTATTAGTTAAAAAATACGATGATTTAATTGTGATCATTAATCGATATGAAGCCGATAGAAATATCATGATAAATAACGCCTTTGCAGGGTTGGATAACTCAAAGCTTTTAAAAGTTATAGATAAAATAGGGTTTTCTCCCTTTAATCATGAATTTAAAATGAAGGAGGGAGCCAAAAGACTGTTTATGACAGGCAAAACAGAGGAAGTGAAAGGTAAATTAGTTGAACTAGCCAATGGCTATGTACCTCCAGCTATTTGCCGGCTTTTAGAAAAAATGTTCAACTTGCATAAAATATACCTGATTGGATTTCAATCAGACAATAATTTATTTGCAGGATTACAACTATATTACCGGAATAGTAACGACATTGAAAACATCAATTTTATTCAAACGCTAGTACATCACGCTTCTTTAGCTATCCAACGCAAGCAAATAGAAGAAGAACTCCTTGAGAGTGAAGCAAAATACCGAATGCTGGTTACCTCAATGCAAGATGGTGTTCTTCTCATTAATCGTAATTTCCAATTGCTGACGTGCAATGAAGCAGCAACAAACCTGCTTAAAATAGAAGATACCCATTCTTTCAATTTCAAAAAATTAAATATAGAAAGTGAAACAGGTAAAAAACTACTTCCGGGGCAATACCTGCAATGCGGTAAGCAAATTAGCTTAAAATTAAAAATTGAAAACGAAGCAGAAAAATGGATATCATTAATCACGAATAAAGTAGATACTAAAACAATGGTAATTACTATATCAGATATAACCACTTTAAAAGACGCGCAGCATCAACTAGAGGAAATAAATGTAACTAAAGATAAATTTTTCAACATAATTGCTCATGATTTAAAAAGCCCCTTCAATCAATTAAAAGCCCTAGAACAACTGGCCAGGGAAAGCCTATTAAAAAACAACGTGAGTGATGGAATAGAGTATCTTGATTATATTAAAAAGTCGGCCAATAGCGGCCACGCACTTTTAGAAAATTTACTGGAATGGTCACGATCGCAAACAGGCAAATTGACCTATTCTCCTGAAATTATTTCTTTAGGTTCAATCGTAAAAGACGTGTTTAAAACTATGCTGGCTACAGCTGCAAATAAAAATATTGAAGTTGAAAATCAAGTACCCGATCAACTTTTGATATATGCTGACCCATATATGCTACATACGGTGTTGAGAAACCTTCTTAACAATGCTATCAAGTTTAGCTTAGCCAACAGTGAAATTATTATTACCGCAACACAAAAACTAAAACTCGTTGAAATAAATGTAATAGATCAAGGTGTAGGACTTTCGGACGAAATTGTAGACAATCTTTTTCGATTGGATTTTCATTACAGTACTATGGGTACAAATAACGAAAAGGGTACTGGAGTAGGCTTGGTGTTATGTAAAGAATTGGTAGAAAAAAACAAAGGCACTATAAGGGCTAGCAACAATTCAAACTCCAATGGTTGCACCTTTTCTTTTACAATTCCTGCCCATCCCTGATATTTTTTTGTAAAATTGCGACGGAAACAAACAATCATTTTTTAAGGTTGAATAGGCCATGAGAGATTTGAGAATCATTTTTATGGGTACACCGGATTTTGCAGTACCTAGTCTAAGTGCTTTGATAGAAAATAACTTTAAAGTGGTGGCAGTAGTTACTGCCGCGGATAAACCTAAAGGTAGAGGCCAAAAGTTAGCACCATCGCCAGTAAAGAAAGCTGCGAAAGAATATAATATTCCGGTATTACAGCCACAAAACCTGAAAAGCCAGGAATTTCAAAAGCAGCTACAAGATTATAACCCCAACCTGCAAGTAGTAGTGGCTTTTCGTATGTTACCTGAGGTAGTTTGGCAATATCCTGAATACGGCACTTTTAATTTACATGCATCTTTGCTTCCACAGTACCGCGGAGCTGCGCCAATCAACTGGGCAATTATCAATGGGGAGACTACTACAGGACTTACTACCTTTTTCTTGCAGCATAAAATAGATACAGGCAACATAATTTCCCAGGAAAAAATAGCAATTTCAAAGGGCGATAACGCGGGAAGCCTTCACGATAAAATGATGCAAAAAGGGGCAGAATTAGTACTGGCAACGGTTAAAAAAATAGCTAATAATAATTTGGTGTTAACACCTCAGCCAGATGAAGTTGGCCTAAAAGAAGCACCAAAATTAAATAAAGAAACAACTGTAATTGACTGGGGTCAACCCATGGCTAAGGTGCATAACTTTATTAGAGGGTTATCTCCCTTTCCGGCTGCATGGACTCAAATCAATGGAAAATATTATAAAATATTAGCCTCGGCTCCCGAAGGTAAAAATTCAAATTTGAAGCCGGGAGAATATATCTCCGACAACAAAAACTTTTTACAAATAAGATGTGCCGATGGCATGCTTTCCATTTTGGAGTTGCAAAAAGAAGGAAAGAAACGGATGGACATTCAATCATTCTTAAGAGGAAACGAATTATGATAAAATCAATAATAGTAGCTAAATCGGAAAATAACGTGATCGGAAAAAATAACGACCTTGTTTGGCATTTGCCTACTGATCAACGCTATTTTAAAAAAACCACTTATGGGCACTTTGTAATAATGGGTAGAAAAACCTTTGAATCACTAGCAAAGCCATTAGCGGGCAGGGTAAATATAATTATTAGCCGAAAACCCGATTTAGCGATAGAAGGAGCTATTGTATTTGATGACTTACACAAAGCATATGATTTTGCTCACACTCAAAAGCAGCAGGAAGTTTTTATTTTAGGAGGTGGTGAAATTTACAAAAAATCCGTGCCTGAAGTAGATAAAATGTACATAACAGAAGTTTCTGGTGTTTTTAATGGAGATACTTTTTTCCCGAAATATGACTCGCAGCAATGGCATGAAGAATGGAGAGAAAAACATCTTGCTGATCCTGATAATCCTCATGATTTTGATTTTGTTATTTATAGCAAAAAATAATTGCAATATTTTTTTCTAATGCTAACAAAATATGGGTAATTAATATAATATAGCACTATGATTACTCAATAAATTCTTTTAATACTGGAAGAAAAATACATTTAG
>CAZQEZ010000098.1:0-15737 GCA_964592475.1 uncultured Roseivirgaceae bacterium | reverse complement strand
AAATGCTTTGCCGCAACCCGCCCACTACGGATAGCATTGACAATCCCTTCCCCTGTAAATGGGTCGATCAGGCTGGCGGCATCGCCTAAAAGTAAAAACCTTTCTCCCGAACAAGGTAACTTTCGAGAACCTATGGGTAAGCCAAAACCCTGAACTGTTTCCAGTGGATTAGCATGCATAAATCTCTCTTTCAAATTTGGATGGTGATGAATGAGATCGGAAAGCATATCTTTCAGGTTAATCTTCCGCTTGCTGATTTCGCTGGATAGCATACCGATACCAACATTGGCCTGGCCATTGGGCAAAGAGAAAATCCAAAGATAGCCTGGCAATAATTCACGATAGAAATGTAACTCAATATTTTCATGATTTTCTAAATTGGCTACTCCTTCGAAATACTGTCTCACGCCGGCACAGTAGTGCTCTTTATCTATCTTATTGATCCCAAATTTTCGTTTAACCACGGAATTTGCTCCATCAGCGCCTACCACCATTTTAGCCAAGATGGTTTGGTCTGTGGTTGCTATTCTTACTTCATCATCCAATCTTTCCAGCTTTTTAACCGGCTGTCCCTGGAAAATGGTGATTCCAGGATCCTGTTTCACTTGATCAAACAAAAAATTATCAAATTCTAACCTTTTAGCAATAAATCCAGCCGACGCAGGATAAGCAGGATTAGTAAACTGAATATCCAATGCTTTGAAATTGGGAGCAATAAACCTGATGCCATTGGCCGCCTTTTTTGTTAAGGTTGTCAGGAAACGCTCTGCCAGCTTTTTGTCGATAAGATGGAGCTGATTAATTACATCCGGGCTGAGGGCATCGCCACAAATCTTGTCACGTGGAAAAATAGCTTTATCAATCAATGCCACATTCATTCCTTTTCCGGCTAACAATAAAGCACATGTACAACCTGCAGGTCCTGCTCCTACTATTGCCAGGTCATATATAGTTTGCATACTGAAATATGGATCATTTGAGTGATTTAGGGTTTACTAAGTTAAACAATAAATTTGCTATTAGATGGATAAAATTATTATTTATAATTTACCCTTAGCCGTGTTTACTTATTCTATAAATATAAATTATTAATTAATAGATAAATACAAACTCAATGAAACTTATAAATAAAGCCTTTATTCCACTTTTTTCCATACTTTTGCTATACATTAAAAAAATATAAATTATGGCAGACACATCAAACTTACCTCCTTGGTTGAGAAAAATCTTATCTAACATCAAGTTGTGGATAGTAGTATTATTGGTAGTCATCACCTTTTTCTCGGGTATTTTTCAGATAGGCCCTGAAGAAGTAGGGGTGATCACGCGTTTTGGTAAATATACCCGTACGCTCGAATCGGGTCTCAATTTCAAACTTCCCTTTGTGGAAAGTGTAGTAAAAGTTCCTGTAGAACGGCAACAAAAACTGGAGTTTGGTTTTCGTACTACCAATTCCGATGTACGTTCGAGTTATACCAGAGAAGGTGCAGTGAGCGAATCTCAAATGCTAACCGGTGATCTGAACCTGGCTGACGTAGAATGGGTAGTGCAATACCGAATTGATAACCCTTACAATTTTCTTTTTAAAGTAAGAAATCCTGAAATGACTTTACGGGACATTTCAGAAGCTTCCATGCGTCAAATAGTTGGTGACCGTACTGTAAATGAGGTGCTTACAATTGGTAGAACTGAAATTGCCGGCAAAATGAAAGAATTGATACAGGAAATTTGCCGGAACTATTCGCTAGGCGTAAAAATAGAACAAGTAGTACTGCAGGATGTAAACCCTCCGGAACCGGTAAAAGCAGCATTTAATGCAGTAAATGAAGCCCAGCAAGAAAAGGAAACACTGATCAACCAGGCAAAATCGGAATACAATAAAGTGATTCCCCGGGCCAGTGGCCAGGCAGAAGAGACCATTCAAAAAGCAGAAGGCTATGCCACCGAAAGGGTAAACAGGGCCAAAGGTGAGGTGGCCAGATTCAACGATTTGTACGTGGAGTATATAAAAGCAACTGAAGTAACCAAAAGAAGAATATACCTGGAAACCATGGCTGACATATTACCTAAAATTGGTACCAAAGTAATTACTGATGACAAAGGCAACAATGTGCTGCCGCTATTACAAATGAAGCAAAATTCAGGTAACTAAAAATTGAAAAAATGAGTAAAAAAAATATTTTAATAATTATATTAGCTGTTTTGTTATTGATTGTTTTATTTCAATCGACTTATATAGTGAATGAAAGTGAGCAAGTAGTAGTAACCCAATTCGGCAAACCAGTGGGTGAAGCAATTGTAGAACCAGGTCTAAAATTCAAGATGCCGTTTGTGCAAAAGGCCAACTTTTTTGATAAGCGTTTTTTGGAGTGGGATGGTGACCCCAACCAGGTACCGACGAAGGACAAAAAATTTATATTTGTAGATACTTATGCTCGTTGGCAAATTTCTGATCCATTGCAGTTCTTTAAAAGATTGAGGAATGAAAGAGGTGCACAATCCAGACTGGACGATATTCTCGACGGAGAAACTCGCGACTTTATAGCCAATCACAATTTGGAAGAAGCGGTAAGAACCAGTAACAGAACACCCATTAGTAGCGGTACAATTAGTGAATTAATTGAAGACTCGCTGATAAACATAGAAGTAGGAAGAAAAAAAATCCAGAATATGATTCAGGAATCGGCCAATAGTCAAGCTACTGACCTTGGAGTGGTGATACTGGATTTCCGGTTTAAACGGATAAACTATGTAGAAGAAGTTCGAACCCAAGTTTATGAGCGAATGAAAAGTGAAAGATTTCGTATTGCTGACAAATTTCGGTCGGAGGGACAAGGAGAATCGTCCCGGATCAATGGTGAAAAGGAACGAGACCTGAAAAACATCCAATCGGAGGCATTCAGACAAGCAGAAGAGATTAAAGGTAAAGCCGATGCCGAAGCAGCATCCATTTATGCTTCTGCTTACAACAAATCTTCAATGTCGAGAGACCTTTACGATTTTGTTAAGTCGATGGAAACCTTAAGAAACACTTTTGATAAAGAAACTTCTATTATCATTTCTACTGATAGTGAGATATACAAATACCTAAAGTCGATGGATTAATAATTATTTGTTTCGTCCAATTAAATTATCTACATCCCGGCAGCTTGCCGGGATGTTTTTTTTAGTACCTACTAACTTATTAGTATATATATTAATAAATTAGTTGTAAATACTAATATTTTAGTATATGTTTGAGGTATGAAAGAACTAACCAAAGCTGAAGAGCAAATAATGAAATTAGTCTGGCAGCAGGAAAAAGCATTTATTAAAGATGTGATGGATCAATTACCGCAGCCAAAACCAGCTTACAATACGGTTGCTACTATTTTAAAAATTTTACATCAAAAAGAATTCGTGGATTTTAAAACTTATGGAAATGCTTACCAATATTTTCCACTGGTAAATAAAGATGAATACTACGGTAAATTTTTGGGTAAACTGGTCAACAGATCTTTTAATAACTCCTTTAAGCAGTTGGTCTCCATGTTTTCTGAAAAAAACCGAATCGACTTGCATGAAGCGGATGAAATAATTAAAATGATGGAAGAACTTAAAAAGCAACAAAATGGCTAAGTTGATCAACATACTGGTGGAATCTACCTTATGGCTGGGGTTATTCTATTTGACTTATCAACTGCTTTTGAGAAAAATAAAGTGGCCTGAATTCAATCGAATATTTCTACTTGCAGGATTGTTGGCTGCTGTGGTTCTGCCCTGGCTACATCTTAATTGGTGGAAAAGTGCTTCCCAGCCTGTCATAATCAATGTAGGTGAGGTAATTCAACAAAGTTCTCAATCACTGTTACCAGCCAATATTTCATCATCTACTGTTTCATCCCAGTTTAACTGGTTTATCATTTCCTACCTTATAGTTTCAGGAATCTTACTGATACAGTTTATTTTTACAATCGCCAAATTGCAACTGTACTGGCAAAATCCGGATAAAATAGTAGTAAATATTTTTGCTTTTAGTTTTTTCAACTTTATTTACCTCAATCCGGCTATTAAGAAATTACCTAATGCTAATTTGATCGATTATCATGAAAAAGCGCATGCCAGGCAATTACATTCACTTGATGTATTAATACTTCATATTGTACGAATTTTTTTTTGGACCAATCCCTTCACCTGGGTTTACATGAAAGCCATTCGCGAAAATCATGAATACCTGGCAGATGAGGCAGTAATTAAAAAATATCCACGAAAATTAAACGAGTATCAGCAACAAATGCTGAGCATACAACTTGGTATGCTATCCGCGCCAGTTAATAATTTTAATGTTTCACCATTCAAAAAAAGAATTGATATGATCAACAAAAATGAAATTGATATAAAAGGAAAAGTAGCTTTACTAATTTCAACCATCTTATTTGCCTGCTCTATCCTGGCCTGCAAAGGGTTGATGGAAAATGTAGAGAAAGAGCCAGTTGCCTTTTTTACCACCACTTTTGATCAATCCACTGAAGCAGATGATGTTTGGTCCAGTTTTTATCATCAATTACAGCGAAATTTAAAATATCCAGCCATATCCAGAAGGAACAATATAAAAGGAGAATTTTTTGTTTCTTTTGTGATAGAGGAAACCGGATCAATTACCGAGGTAAATGTTAACCGCGCTCAATCGGAAGAGCAATTGTTAAAACAAGTTGCAGTAATTGGATACATGAATAAAAAAGCAGATGAAAATCCTGATTCTGCTACTGAAGATGAAACAAGAAAAGGAAAAGAAGCAGGGGAAGAAGCACTCAAAGATGCAATTATTCAAGCTGTTATTGAGTCATCACCCGTTAAACAATTTACTCAAAATGGAACCCCTGTAAGTGTTAAGGTTGAGCTACCAATAATGTGGAAGTTAACTTAAAACAAATGATTAGAAAACAACATTTATTACTTTTAGGTGTACTTTTCATTATTACTTTCTCTGCTACTGGTCGAGGATATGATTCAATTACGCTAGAATTAAACACCGTTGAATCTCGTGAACTCCTTGACTTTTACCGATTTGAAGGAATTAGTCATTTCAAAATGCAGGTTTTCGCGGAAAGCATAAAAGATAAATATTTTATTATATCCGGCATGGAATATTGGAACGGGGAACTTACCAAACATAACATCTAATAAAGTGATAGCTAATGACCCAATCAACGCATAAGAAGGCCAACATTTTTACTTTTTAAAATTCGTTTATCAGAAAAGCTAGACATTTACAACTAACCATGCTTTTCAAACGTTTTTAAATAGTTGATCCGGTCAATCAAAATTAACTATGCGAAACATTATTTTCTTCTGCAGCTTTGTATTATCTCCATTACCTTCTTTTGGACAGCTAATTTACCAATACGAGCAAAAAATTCCGGTAGTGGAAATGGAAAATGATACACTCACCATGCCCTGGGCGGGAGGTTTAAATTCTCCCCAATATAATACCATGGATTTGGATGGTGATGGTGACGAGGACCTGGTAATTTTTGAAAGAAGTAGCAACCGATTTAAAACTTTTGAAAATAAAAATCAGCAATACTATTACAACCCGGCTTTTGAATATCTTTTTCCTGAGGATCTGGAGAGCTGGGTTTTGTTGAAAGATTACAATTGTGACGGTAAAAAAGATATTTTTACCAATACAATTTTCGGTATTCGTGTATTAAAGAATGTTGGTGACGACTTACCAGCATGGGAAGAAGTAGCCAATCCAATTTATACCCTTGGTATTTCCGGAAGTGATATTAACCTGCAGGTAAACGGATCAGATATTCCCGGCATTGCAGATATTGATAATGATGGCGACCTCGATATTTTGGTTTATAACTTTTCGATTGGTGGTTTTATTCGTTACCACAAAAATTTAAGTATTGAAACTCAGGGTAACTGTGATACCTTACGTTTTCAAAGAGTAGATTCTAATTGGGGAAATTTTGAAGAATGTGAATGTGATTATTTTGCTTTTGGTACAAAAACATGTGAAGAAGTAGTGAAAGGCAGAACTATGCATGCCGGTGGTAAAAGTATGTTGTTTATAGAAACTGACGCAGATAATGATAAAGATTTATTAATGAGTCAGGAAGATTGCAACAAATTATATTTTTTAGAAAATAAAGGAAGTGCAGAAAATGCTTTGATGACTGAATTTTCTATGCAATACCCGATAGATAAACCAGCACACTTACATTTTCCTGCAGCTTATTATGAAGACGTTACTTTTGATGGTATTCCTGATCTTTTGGTAGCTCCTAATTTAGATGCCAGTTTAAATAGAAATGAAAATTTTAGCGAATCAAGTTGGTTGTATGAAAATGTAGGAAGTGCCACTAATGTAAATTTTAAATTTAGAACCAATCAATTTCTTCAGCAAGAAATGATAGATGCGGGTGAAAATGCACAGGCAGCTTTTATTGATATTGATAATGATCAGGATCTGGATATGTTGATTGCTGGCAATTATATTTATCAAGAAAATCAATATTATGGTGGAATTAAACTGTATGAAAATGTTGGAGATGCCAGGGCTCCATCATTTCAACTGGTAGAGAATAATTATTTAGACTTTGCTTCTCGTAATCTTGTAGATTTACAACTCTCCATAGTTAATATCAATGAATCTACACTGCCAGAGATAATGGTGCATGGAAGTAAGCCTTTTAGTTTTGATACATACTCATTTTATATTACCAATTTTAGTCGAGTAACTGAATTTGCGGTGCCTACCCAACCTGGCGATAATGCTATTTTTTATGATGTAGATGGGGACGGCTTGGTAGATTTATTGGCTGGAAAAGTAACGGGCAACATCCAATACTTTAAAAATAATGGCAGTAATCAAAATCCCAGTTTTACACTGGAGGAAAACAATTTTGCCAATATTGAAGAGAATTTTCTCAGACGTGAAGTTTTTCCGGCTATTGCCGATATAGATAATTCCGGAGATGCTGATTTAGTTACAATAGATAACTCTGGAATAATAACCGTGTATCGCGATTTATTTTCATCATCATCAATTGTTGCTGACAGTATAAATATTTATCTGAGTGAAGTAGAAAACTCGGTATTTCCCCGATTAGGTAAAAGTAACAGTATATCAATTGTTAATTTAAGTCAGCAAAAAATTCCATCGCTAGCAATAGGAACGCGTGACGGAGGTCTCTTATTTCTTAAAAATAGGTCACCGCAGAATATCGAACCGATCATATTCAATATATATCCAAATCCACCGGTTAATCAAAATTATGTAAATATTTCATCTTCAAGGGATGGTTTTGTAGATGTAGTTTCGATGATGGGAAATTTTATTTATAAAGATGTTTCTATTAAAGCAGAAGAAGATTTACAATTAAGCACAACATTACTAGCCGAGGGATTATACATAGTTAGAATGCGTAGTGGCAGCCAGGTAAGTAGTAAAAGACTATTGATATGGAAGCGGTAACTTTTTTACATTATTTATTGGTAGATAACCCGCTAAATATTTCTTACTCAAACCCGGTTAAAAAATTAATTGATACCCAATCGGATGTATTCTATTATGAACTAGATAATTTTTCAGGTGAAGATGTATTAGGCTATGCAAAAATGTTAGCCAAAAATAGCAAAAGTATAATAATCTTTATACAAAGTGTTACTACCACAAATGATCATAAATTAGCAGCATGGCTTAATTTTTTGTTGCAACTTCAGCAAGATAAAGTTTTAATTTGGCAGGGTGAAAACGCTATAATAGAGCAAATGAAATCTGCTTTTGACAGAAAACTAGAAATTTCTGACTTAAAGCAATTGATAAAGCAAATAAATTTACAACTTAACCGTAGTTAATATTCAATTTTGATTAAAATATCTTATTAAAAAGTATCCAAAAGTTTAATTTTATCAATTAGATTTTATTTTTGTTGAACATAGGTATCAAGTAGACGTTTACATGTGTATTGATCGTTATATTGATTCAGCTCTAAGCCAATTTAATTTAGTAAAAGCATATGACGCAGGAACTTAGCAACCAATTACAAAAATTTAAAAGAAAGTTTTACATTAATCTTTTGATACGAGGATTGTTGATTTCTCTTTCCATCGTTTTGGGTATATACTTGATTTTCAACGTTTTAGAGTTTTCATTCCGATTTGATTCATGGATGAGGGCCATTGTTTTTTTTAGTTTTGTGATTCTTTCTGTTTTCATGTTGGGAAATTTTGTAATACTACCGCTGGTAAGGCTATTCGTTAAGAAAAATCAAATCAGTAATGAAGATGCCGCCTTGAGAATTGGCGGATTTTTTCCTCAGGTTAAAGATAAATTGCTTAACGTGCTGCAACTTTCCCGAATGCAGGATAAAAATAATGCATTAATAGGAGCAAGTATACTACAAAAAAGCAAAGAAGTTTCTTTTGTAGATTTTTCTCAAGCCATAGACTATAAAGCCAATTATCATTACTTCCGCTATTTTCTACCAGTTTCTTTTTTAGTATTGGTATTAATAATCGTGGCACCTCAGCTTTTTACCGAAAGCACGCACCGTATCATTCATTACAAGCAACACTTTGTACCTGAAGCTCCATTTAACTTTCAACTGCAAAATAATAATTTACAAGCTTTTAGAGGCGAAGACTATACAATTAACCTATCTATAAATGGAGAAGTAATTCCGGAAAATGTGTATATTAATACTGGAGACAGAAGAATCAAATTAAAAAATGATAATGAAACTTATAGTTATACCTTCACAAAACTACAAAAGCCCGAAGCGTTTAATTTTGAAGCAGCCGGATATTATTCAGATGATTATCAATTGAACCTGGTAAGCAGGCCTAACATCAAAAACTTTTCAGCTTTTCTGAGTTACCCACGTTATTTGAACAAAACAAATGAAAGACTGAGCAACATAGGAAATATGCAAGTACCTGCCGGTACGGTTGTGCAATGGCAAATTAATACGATTACTGCTGATAGTGTAAAAATTATATTTGAAAATGAATTGAAAAACTATGACCTAATCCCTGAAGACGACAATCTATTTTCTTTTGAAAAAAGAATGATGGAAACGGATGATTATAAAATAGAACTTAGCAATGAATATAGCAATAACAAAGATTTGATTCGCTACCATGTAGAAGTGATTCCTGATCAATTACCCACCATTAATTTAGAGCAGTTCCAAGATACAATTTATTTCAATTACATGGTATTAGGTGGTAATATTGCCGATGATTATGGAATATCTGATTTAAAAGTGTTTTATAAAATTGAAAAAGCAAACGTTTCAGAGAAAGCATTTAGTAGTATCAACATTAAAATAGATCCCTCCAAAAGCAGCCAGAGTTATTATTATCAATGGCAACTCGATAGTCTACAATTAAAGCAAGGTGAGAAACTAGTATATTATTTACAAGTGAGAGATAATGATGCCATCAATGGACGTAAAGCCGCACGTACTGGCATTTATAATTTTAAAGTGCCTGACAAAAATGAACTCGAAGAAGAGTTGGATAAATCTGCACAAAGTGCCCGTGATCAAATTCAAAAAAGCCTTGAAAAATCCAAAGAGCTCAATAAAAAAATAGATAAGGCCATGGATGACATGAAAAGCAAAAAAGAGCTGGACTGGAAGGATAAAAAGATGATTGAGGAATTGATCAATAAAAAAGACGAACTGGAGAAAGAAGTAAAGCGACTGCAGGAACAATATAAATCTGATGCTAAAAAAAGGGAGAGATTTAGTCCTGAACAAAAGAAGAATATAAAAGAGAAGGTACAGCAACTACAAAAGATGATGGATGAGCTATTGGACGAAGAAACCAAGAAGCTATATGAAGAATTGCGTAAACTAATGGAAGAGAATAAAGACATAGGTGATATGCAGGAGAAGTTGGAAGAGCTAAATTTTAAAGAAGAAAACCTGGAAAAAGAATTGGAGCGTAGCATTGAGTTAATGAAAAAGCTGCAGTTTGATTACAAGCTTGAAGAAGTAAAGCAAGAAGTAGAGGAATTGAGCGAGAAACAAGAAGAACTGGCCGAAGAGACAAAAGAAAAAAACGCTGATGCTGAAGAAATGAAAGAGAAGCAGGAAGATTTGAATCAGGAGATGGAAGAAAACAAAAAAGACATTGAAGAATTAAAAGAGATGAATCAGGAGTTGTCAAACCCAAAAGCAATGCCTGATTTAAAAGAGGAGCAAGAGCAAATTGAGCAAGAACAGCAAAAAGCTAAAGAAGCTCTTGACAACAATAAGAAAAAGAAAGCCAGCCAGTCGCAGCAAAAAATGTCGCAACAAATGAAGCAAATGGGAGAGAAGCTCTCGAAAATGCAGCAAAGCATGGAAATGCAGATGGTTCAGGAAAACTTTCAGGATTTACTTAACATTGAAGACAATCTGCTCAAGTTAAGTTTCAGCCAGGAAGAATTAATGAAAGAGTTTAGAAATGTAAATCAAAGTGATCCGCGATTTGTCCAATTATCTCAAACCCAATTAAAGCTTAAAGATGATAGTCAGGTTATTGAAGACAGTTTGTTATCACTCGCCAAACGTGTATTTCAGATTTCGTCATTTGTAACGCGCGAAGTAGGTGAGATGAATAAATACATGGATGAAAGTGTGAAAGCGTTGCGAGAAAGAAATAAAAATGAAGCGGTAGGTAAGCAACAGTTTACCATGACTTCCATGAATAACCTGGCTTTGCTTTTAAATGATGTAATAAAACAAATGCAACAGCAGATGGCTGATGCCATGGGATCGCCTAATAACAAATCGCAAGGTCAACAAAAAATGCCAGGATTGAGCGAACTGCAAAAGCAATTAAATGAAAAAATAGAGAATCTTAAAAAAAGTGGTAAATCAGGTAGGCAACTCTCTGAAGAATTAGCCAAATTAGCAGCCGAACAAGAAATGATAAGAGAGGCATTAAAAGAACAGCAACAACAAGCAGGAAAAAAACGTAATCAACAAGGTAAGGGAGGAACTCAGAATGCAATTGAAAAAATGGAGGAAACTGAATTGGACTTGGTAAACAAAAGACTAACGCAGCGAATGATTGAAAGACAAAAAGATATTCTTTCCCGATTACTGGAAGCTGAAAATGCACAAAGAGAAAGAGAAATGAAACAAGAAAGGGAAGGCAAAACAGCTCAACAAATAGATAGAGAATTGCCTCCAGAATTTAAAGAATATATTAAAATTAAGGAGCAGGAAATAGAATTATTGAAAACAGTACCTCCCAAACTTAATCCTTATTATAAGAATCAAGTTAACGAATATTTTAAAAGATTAAATAACTAATTTTTCTAAATTCTATGGATGTGATCAAAATAGAAATTCCATCACTCAATGAAAATATTAGAATTATTGAAAGCTTTATCGACAATGCCAAAGATCGATTTAAGCTTGATGACGACATTTATGGAAATATAATGATAGCCGTAACCGAGTCAGTTAATAATGCTATTAAGCATGGCAACGCAAGCAATCCACATAAAAATGTGCTTCTGAGCATGGGCCTCAATGAAGATACTCTGAAAGTGGAAGTTGAAGATGAAGGCCCCGGGTTTGATTATGACAACTTACCAGACCCTACGGCTCCGGAAAATATAGACAAGCCTAGTGGTAGAGGTATATTTTTAATGAAACAACTAGCTGACGAAGTTCACTTTAAAAACAATGGTACATTAGTAGAACTCTATTTTTTTATGGATTAAATGCCAACTGTCAGATTTTTTACTGAAGACATCAACTTTAAATTAAAAAGAAAGCTTCTAATGAAGCAATGGATCAAACAGATTATATCCTCTGAAGGGTTTTACCTGCAGCAGATTAATTATATCTTTTGCTCAGACTCCTATCTCCTTAAAATCAATCAAGATTTTTTAAAGCACGATACCTTGACTGACATTGTAACTTTTGATACAAAAGAAAAAAATGAAGCTAATTCTATTGATGGTGAGATTTACATAAGTGTACAAAGAGTGGATGAAAATGCAACCTTATTAAATAATAATTTTGAAGATGAATTAAACAGAGTAATAATCCATGGTATTTTGCATTTATGTGGTTATTCTGATAAAGACGATAAACAGAAAACAATGATGAGGCAAAAAGAAAATCAAGCCCTATCTTTATTAAATGAATTGCAAAATAAATAAAATATCATATATGATATATTTTTATTCTATTTTTGCATCAAGTGTTCCACGTGGAACATTTATAACTGATGTAATGTTAAATCAAATAATTAAGCAAATTAGTTCCACGTGGAACATCTAAACATTTAAAATATGTTTCCAAAATACGATGTAATTGTTGTGGGCGCAGGTCATGCTGGTTGCGAGGCTGCAGCAGCTGCTGCTAATATGGGTTCTAAAGTTTTGCTAGCCACTATGAATATGCAAACCATAGCCCAGATGTCATGCAATCCTGCTATGGGTGGTGTAGCCAAAGGACAAATTGTTAGAGAGATAGATGCACTAGGTGGATACTCCGGAATAGTATCTGATAAATCAATGGTGCAGTTTAGGATGCTAAATAAATCTAAAGGCCCTGCAATGTGGAGTCCGCGCACTCAAAATGATAGAATGAAATTTGCCTATGAATGGCGTATGCTATTAGAATCAACACCTAATGTGGACTTTTGGCAAGAAATGGTAGTTGGATTGATCGTTAAAAAAGGTAAGATAACTGGCGTAAGAACTGGAATGGGTATAGAGATAGAAACCAATTCAGTTGTACTTACAAATGGTACTTTCCTAAACGGTATCATTCATATTGGTGAAAAACAATTTGGCGGAGGTCGTACAGGTGAAAAGGCTGCTAAAGGAATTACCGAACAATTAGTTACATTAGGTTTTGAAGCAGGCAGGATGAAAACAGGAACTCCTCCAAGGATAGACGGCCGTTCTTTAGATTATACAAAATTTGAAGAACAAAAAGGAGATGAACAGCCAGGCAAGTTTTCTTATTTAAATAGTATAAAGACATTAAGAACACAAAGAAGTTGTCATATAGCCTATACAAATAAGAATGTTCATTCCACACTTGAAACAGGCTTTCAGTCTTCGCCTATGTTTCAAGGAAGGATTAAAGGAGTAGGCCCAAGGTACTGTCCTTCTATTGAAGACAAAATAAATAGATTTTCTCAAAGGGATCGGCATCAACTATTTATAGAGCCTGAAGGATGGGATACAATTGAGATTTATCTAAATGGCTTTTCTACTTCTCTACCAGAAGATGTACAGTATAAATCGCTAACGAAAATACCCGGATTTGAAAATGTGAAAATGTTCAGACCAGGATATGCCATAGAATACGACTACTTTCCACCAACGCAACTAAAACATACGCTGGAAACCAAGTTAGTAGAAAATTTATATTTTGCCGGTCAAATAAATGGAACCACTGGGTATGAAGAGGCAGCTTGCCAGGGATTAATAGCAGGTATAAATGCCCATAATAAGAATAATAGTAAAGAAGAGTTTATTCTTAAAAGATCAGAGGCTTACATTGGTGTTTTAATTGATGACTTGATAAATAAAGGTACTGAAGAGCCCTATAGAATGTTTACTTCTAGAGCGGAATATAGAATTTTATTAAGACAAGATAATGCAGATATTCGATTAACTGAAAAGGGTCATTCGTTGGGTTTGGCAAGTGATGAAAGAGTTTCAAATGTAATCGATAAAAAAGCAGATGTGAAAAGATTATTAAATGATCTAAAACAGAAGAAAGTAGATCCTTCTAGTGTAAATAACGACCTGCAAGAATTAAACACAGCTACTATCAAAGAAAAAGCATCGGTATACAATCTACTTAAAAGACCGGAAATTAATGTTTTTTCTGCAATGAAATTAGATTCTGATATTAACGATTATTTGCAAAATTATTCCAATGAGGTGTTGGAGCAAGCAGAAATATTAATTAAGTATGAAAACTATATTGAAAAAGAACATAAACTAGCTGAAAAAATAGGAAGCCTTGAAAACTACTACATTAAGGAGAGTTTTAACTACGATAGTATCAAAGGTCTTTCTGCAGAAGCAAAAGAAAAACTGTTAAAAATTAAACCAACAACCATAGGACAAGCTGCCAGAATAAGCGGGATTACTCCGGCCGACATTTCAGTGCTAATGGTATATTTAGGAAAATAATATGTTTCAAAAAGTTAAGACTTGCCCAATTTGTTCCAGTAACAAATTTTCAAATTTTATTATTGCACAAGATTACCTGGTATCCAATGATAGTTTTGCTATAATTAAATGTGATCAGTGTGGTTTTAAAATAACATCACCCAGACCTATAGATGAAGAATTAGGAAATTATTACAAATCACAAAACTATATCTCCCATACTAGTAAAGCTAACAACCCAATTAATCTAATATACAAACTCGTCAGGAATTATACATTAACTCAAAAGTATAAAATGATAAATAAAAGAGTTAAAAAGGATAGAATTTTAGATTATGGTTGTGGTACCGGTGATTTTCTAAACTATTTTAAAAATAAAGGATGGAATGTAGATGGAGTAGAACCCGATGAAAATGCGGCTCTAATAGCAGCTGAAAAAAATGCTATTGAAATAACAAAAAATATAAGCCATAAAAAACAAAAATATTCGGCCATAACACTTTGGCATGTATTAGAACATATATCGGATTTAAACAACGTTTTAGAAAAATTAAAAGCTCAATTAGATAATAAGGGTAGAATGTTTATAGCTGTACCTAATTTGAAATCATATGATGCTCAATATTATCAAGAAGATTGGGCGGGTTATGATCTACCACGCCACTTGTATCATTTCGACAAATCAACGATGAAAAAATTAATGAAAAAACACGGGTTAAAAATTAAAGAAATTATTCCTATGTACTTTGATTCTTATTATGTGTGCATGCTTAGTGAGAAATATAAAACCGGCAAAAATAACTATTTGACAGCATTAAAAATGGGGTACAAATCAAATAAAGAAGCTAAAAAAGATTTAAATTATTCTAGCCTTATCTACGTAATTAAAAAATGATACGAAATATATTAACACTATCTATATCTACTTTTATCTACTTGGCTTTATTTCAAAACTGTGCAAATCCTTCTACACCAACAGGAGGACCCAGAGATACAATTCCTCCCTTATTGCTGGAGTCTGCGCCCAAAAATAAAACTATCAACTTTAAAGGAAACCGTATAGAATTAATATTTGATGAATATGTGAAATTAGATCAAGTAGAACAGAAATTAATTATTACTCCAACTATTGCGTCAAAGTACAAAACAAGATTTAATAAAAATAAGGTAAGTATCATTTTTGAAGAGGATTCACCATTTAAAGATAACACTACTTATACACTAAATTTCCAAGATGCCATAAAGGACATTAATGAAGCCAACGTGTGGCAAGACTCTAGGTTCGTATTTTCCACAGGGGATTATCTTGATTCTCTTTTCGTATTTGGTAATATTAAATATTTAATGACCAAAGAAAAAGCTAAAAAAGGTATTGTATCTTTATATTTCTCAGACGATACTTTAAATGTTTTAACCGATAAACCACCTTATTTTACCAATATTGATAAGGATGGAGTATTCATAATAGAAAATTTACCAGCCTCAACATTTGACATTTTTTCTATTAAAGATGATAATAACAATCTATTACTAGATGCCAAATCAGAAGCTTATGATTTTTCCGTAGATCCTATAAACGTTTTAAATTTTAAAGATA
>CAZQEZ010000097.1:14764-15848 GCA_964592475.1 uncultured Roseivirgaceae bacterium | reverse complement strand
AGCTGAAAATGGTATGGTCAGCCTGGAATTTGATTTACCCGCCAGTGGCAGTAAACTGTTTTTCATTGCCAAAGAAGGAGACGATTCAGAAGACGAAGAAGTCTCCTCAGCATCTGAAAACTGGCAGGTGGTAAAAACCGGCACCAGCCAGGTGAAGCCTACCGCCCCCAACAGTCTGACTCTGGATTATCTTGATTTGCAAGTGCAGGGAAAAATATTTGAAGATATTTATTTCTCCATGGCCGCCGATTCAGCATATAAATTGAATGGCCTTGAACCTTACGGTCGCAGTGGGTACAACCCCTGGGCGGTAGCCGTGCAATACAAAACCAACATCATTGATATGGGGACGAATTTTGATGAAAATTCCGGATTCACCGCCACCTATCATTTTGAAATTGCCGACGGTTTTCAACCGAAGCAAATGCAAGCCGTGATAGAATGGTCGGAATTGTACAAAGTAACAATCAATGGAGAAACTATTCAGCCCATACCCAACAAACAATGGCTGGATCATTCCTGGGATGTGTTTGAAATTACGGATTTGGTAAAACCCGGCAAAAACCAGCTAACCCTTACCATCCAACCCATGCACATTCATGCAGAAGTTGAGCCCATTTACCTGTTGGGTGATTTTGATTTGGAACCACAAGCAGCAGGTTTTAAAATTGTACCTCCTTCTGATTTAAAAATTGGCTCCTGGCAATCACAGGGAAGGCCATTTTACAGCCAAAGCGTTCAA
Organism: uncultured Roseivirgaceae bacterium; assembly: GCA_964592475.1. Taxonomy (GTDB): domain Bacteria; phylum Bacteroidota; class Bacteroidia; order Cytophagales; family Cyclobacteriaceae; genus CAZQEZ01. Next base: position 15,106 of record CAZQEZ010000097.1, on the reverse strand, counting down.
TACAGTAAAAACCTGGAAGTGGCAACGGATACAAAGTATAAAGTAAAACTCAGCCAATGGCATGGTACCGTAGCTCGGGTATTGGTAAATAACCAACAAGTGGGCATTATCGGTTGGCCTCCATTTGAATTTGACTTATCAGAGCATTTGCAGCCCGGTAGCCAAACCATCACGGTGGAGGTAGTAGGTTCCTTGAAAAATCAGCTCGGTCCGCACCACAATGTAAATCGGAAAGGTATTGTTACACCCTGGAGCTGGTTCATGGCACCAAATGATATGCCTGCGGGCAGCGAGTATGACGTGTTGGATTATGGGCTTTTTCAAGATTTTGAGATTTTGGAA
>CAZQEZ010000097.1:13204-14664 GCA_964592475.1 uncultured Roseivirgaceae bacterium | reverse complement strand
ATAAAGAGCAAAATCAGGATATAAAAATGCAATACCAATTAAAAATCGGCCTTTTCGGCATTGGGCTGGATGCTTACTGGCCACAGTTCGAGGGACTGGAAGAACGACTGAAGGGCTACCTGCAAACAGTGGAGCAGATAATTGCAAAGGAAGGTGCTGAAGTAGTTAACCTGGGACTGATAGATACGCCGGAAAAAGCGCTGGCTGCCGGACATCAATTCCGTGAGCAGGATGTGGATCTGATATATTTGCACGTAACTACCTATGCACTTTCTTCTACTGTATTGCCGGTGGTAAGTCGGGTTGGCGTACCTGTGATCATTCTCAACCTCTCACCTGAACCGGCCATCGACTATGCCAGCTTCAATGCTTTACAGGACCGCACACGCATGACCGGGGAGTGGCTGGCTTATTGTTCGCCCTGCCCGGTTCCGGAAATCGCCAATGTTTTTACCCGGGCCGGCATTTCTTTTCATCAGTTAACAGGGGTGCTGAATGATGAAAATGACCCGGCCCATGCAGAAATCAAAGAGTGGATAGCTGCAGCCAAAGTGAAACACACTATGTTTCACAACCGGCTGGGACTGATGGGGCACTACTACAGCGGTATGCTGGATATTTACAGCGACCTTACCCAGCAACTGGTTCAATTTGGCGGCCACATTGAACTGCTGGAAGTGGATGAACTAACTAACCTGCGTCAAGAAGTTGGAGAAGAAAGCATTGACGAACGTGTAGAATATTTACACCAGATATTTGATGTTCAATCAGATTGCAGCCAAGCAGACCTGCAGGAGGCGGCCCGCACTTCCCTGGCCCTGGACCAATTGGTGAAGAGGCATCGGCTGGGTTCACTGGCTTACTATTACAAAGGTACGGATACTGACAATGAAGAAAGCATTGCCAGCATCATCGTGGGTAACTCGGCGCTTACCGCCCGGAGCATTCCGGTAGCTGGAGAATACGAGGTAAAAAACGTACAGGCCATGAAGATATTGGACAGTCTGGAAGTAGGCGGCTCATTCACAGAATATTACGCCATGGATTATCACGACGATGTAGTGCTGATGGGGCATGATGGTCCGGGTCATGTGAAAATTGCGGAAGGTAAGGTGAAGGTAAAACCGTTGAAAGTATATCACGGAAAAGTCGGTAAGGGGCTTTCAGTTGAAATGTCGGTGAAGCATGGTCCGGTGACCTTGCTCTCTGTAGTACAGCAAGCTGATGGTCAGCTGATGCTGTTGACTGCCAAAGGAGAATCTGTGCCCGGACCTATCCTGGAAATTGGCAACACCAATAGCCGTTATCGTTTCAGCATTGGTGCCAGAAAATTTGTAGAGGCCTGGAATAGCCATGGCCCGGCCCATCACTGCGCGGTGGGTATCGGAGATGTGAGCAGCATCCTGGAAAAACTGGGAAAATTGTGGAATATGAAAGTGGTAAAAGTTTGCTGAGGATGG
>CAZQEZ010000097.1:0-13104 GCA_964592475.1 uncultured Roseivirgaceae bacterium | reverse complement strand
CATGAGCATATTATTCGGAATTATCTACCATTTTATTGGTGGCGGAGCGGCTGCCAGTTTTTACTTGCCCTTTAAAAAAGTAAAAGGCTGGGCCTGGGAAAGTTACTGGCTGATCAGTGGTATCGCGGCCTGGATTATTATGCCCCTTATCATGGGATTTTTGTTCATTCCCGATCTTTTCAGCGTAATTGCTGCTTCTCCCGGTCAATCATTAGTCTGGACCTTTATCTTTGGTTTGCTTTGGGGCATTGGCGGACTTACCTTCGGCTTGAGTATGCGCTACCTGGGCATTTCCCTGGGTTACGCGGTAGTGTTAGGTTTTACCGCCGCTTTCGGTACCGTAATTCCGCCAGTGGTGGATGGCACTTTCGTGAATTTATTTATATCCGGAAGCGGAATTGCCATACTTGCCGGAATCCTGCTTTCTTTGTTGGGCATTACCTTCTGCGGATTGGCAGGCCGGCAGAAGGAAAGAGAGTTGTCGACAGAACAAAAGCAAACTTCCATCACCGAATTCAATCTGAAAAAAGGTACGCTGATAGCGCTGGCATCCGGCATTCTTAGTGCCTGCATGGCTTTTGCCCTGGCAGCAGGCAAACCTATTGCCGAACAGGCCATAGCCTATGGCACTCCGGTTTTGTGGCAAAACAATGCAGTATTAGTGGTAGTGCTTTGGGGTGGCTTTCTTACCAACTTTGTCTGGTGCCTGATATTAAATTATAGAAATAAAACCTTTGCCGATTATAGGCAAGCTCCGAAAGGTAAACTTCCTGCCAATTACCTGTTTTCCGGTCTGGCCGGGGCCATCTGGTACCTGCAATTTTTCTTTTACGGTATGGGCTCCACCCAAATGGGCCGTTATGATTTCGCCTCCTGGACTTTACACATGACCTTTATCATCATCCTCAGCACCTTGTGGGGCCTTTACCTGAAAGAATGGAAGGGCACCAGCAAGAAAACCCGCGGCTGGCTCTGGGCCGGTTTGGGTATGTTGCTACTTTCCATCGTGGTGATTGGGGTTGGTGGAAGCGGGTAAATAGCACTTATTCATAATTATGATTTTGTGCTAGATGTTATTCCATTTCGTATTTCATTGCTTATCTTTGAGATAAATTAAATTATACGTATCCAGTAAGATTATTCTTACTTGTTATATTAATAGAGGAGTACCTTTAGCAAAGATGTCGATAAATCAGCAAAAATATACTGAAGTATTAGCAAAGTTTATAATAACCTTTAGTTAAACTGCAGGAATTGGCCAGTAAAAGCCTTATTCACTATGGTAAACCTAAAGATATCCGGATTAAAAGAGGCAAAAAAGATGATTACACTTTGCAGGTTATTGATGTTTTAATTGAATTTAACGATCTTAAATTATTCATTGAATAGTAACTAGCGATCAATTCCGATAAAAACTTCATCCTCAATCTTGACAAAAACGTACCACAGGAAAAGGTTGATAAACTGGTTATTTTTATTTTGAAGCAGGACAGTACCATTAATCTTTACCGTACTTATATCAATGAAGAAAAACAATGCATTGGAATTTTGCCAATAGAAGGTGCTAAAGGGGGGTAACCACAGAGAACACTGAGTTTTTTCACAGAGATGCGCAGTGGATGGGTGAATGAAGAAAACCGGCCGGAATTTGCCTGTAAATGCTTGCGAAACAAAAACTAGCCCAATTCACCAATTCACCAGAATTCATTAGCTTTGGTGGGCAAACCTATAAAATTATGAAAAAGCTTATATTCTTATTGATTATGATTCTTCTATTACCTTTGCAGGTACTTTCACAGGATCACACCTACACCAACCAATACCTGCAAAGCCTGCGAATACCGGTAGGAGGTATTGGTTCGGGCAATATTCTGCTAGGAGGACGTGGCAATATTGAGTTTGTGGAGGTTTTTAATCGGCCTAACCGCCAACGAAAGTTAGAAAAAACTTTTTTTGCCCTCTGGCTGAAAGAAGAAGGCAAGAACCCGGTAAGCAAATTACTGGAAAGAGAGTTGTACCCTCCTTACAATGACATCAATCACAAGCATGTAGGAGGTCTGCCGCGCATGCAGGAAGCCGTGCTTACCAATCACTTCCCGCAACTGCAATGGCAATTTCAGGATGAGCAAGTGCCATTACATATTCAGTTGGAAGTGGTTAATCCACTCATTCCCTTGGATGTGGAAGCCAGCAGTTATCCTGCCTGCAAACTTGCCTGGAATATTGAAAATCCGACCAATCAGGTAATTGAGGGATCGATTGCCCTGGCCATGGAAAATCCAATTGAAGCTGATTCGCTGATCAATGAATATGTGACGGGTAACAAATGGCAGGGCATTACTTTCCGGCCCGAAGGTGAAGATGTACCGGTCAATTTCCAGGGAGACTTTTTGATGAGCACTATGGCTGAACCGGTAGAAGTGCAAACCCATTGGTTCCCCGGTACCTGGCGGGATGAAACCCATATTTTTTGGGACGATTTCAGTGAAGACGGCCATATTGATGTAAAGAAAGAAAAATGGCAAACCAGCTACTTTCCCACCTCTTACAACAAATCTTCTCATCGCATGGCCAGTCTGCTGGTACCCTTCAAATTACAACCCGGAGAAAAAATAACCATACCATTTTACCTTACCTGGTATTTCCCGAAAAGGGTATTCAAGGCCAGTGAAGTGTTTGGCCAGGAAGATGCAATTGGCCAGATCTTCAGAAATCATTATGCGTCAAGATTTACAAATGCCAAAGATGTTTTACAGCAATTTCTGAAAAATGAAGCTGCATTATTCCGTAAGACGAATGCTTTTGCCAATGCCCTGACCAATAGCTCCTACCCCGATTACCTGATTCAAGCTATTAATACCACTCTGGCCAATTTGGTCTCACCGCTCCTGCAGGTAACTGAAGAAGGGGCCGTGCACGGCTTTGAAGGGGTGCTGGACAATGGCTGGTGCTGCCCGGGCAGCTGTACCCATGTGTGGAATTATGAACAGATGCTGGCGGTGCTTTTCCCTTCGCTGGAGAGAAAGATGCGGGAAATTGAATTCCTGCACAACACATTTGACGATGGCTTTCAAGCCCATCGCTCCATCATTCCCCTGGGAGACTACCATTTCAACGGACCAGCAGCGGCTGACGGACATATGGGTACCATCGTGCGGGCATACCGGGAATGGCGGCTCAGCGGCGACGATCAATGGCTGGCAACCATATGGCCTCGGGTAAAACTGGCCCTGGAATTTGCCTGGACGGGTAGTGGAGAAGCCTCCCGTACAAAAGTAGGCGCCCACCAACAGGCCTGGGACCCTGCTAAAATCGGCATCCTATCCGGGGAGCAGCACAATACTTACGACATAAATTTTTACGGTCCTACTTCCATGACCACCTCCATTTATCTGGCTGCTCTAAAAGCCGGTAGTGAAATGGCCCAAGCCATGGATGATAAAAAATCGGCCCGGGAATATCAGAAGGTTTATGAAAACGGCACTCGACTGATGGTTGATTCGCTCTGGAATGGAGAGTATTTCATCCAGATAATCGCCGAAGAGGAAATGCCTAAATACCAATATGGGAACGGATGCTTGTCCGATCAGCTTTTAGGACAGTACCTGGCCTTTATTTCTGGTTTGGGTTATATTGCCGAGCAGGAAAAAGTAGATAAAGCTATGATGGCCATCTATAAAAATAATTTCATTCCCAATCTGCGCAATTTTCATAATGTGCAGCGGGTGTATGGGCTCAACGAAGAAGCAGGAGTAGTTCTTTGTACCTGGCCAGAAAATGATCGTCCGGAATTGCCCTTTGTATATGCAGATGAAATTTGGACCGGGGTTGAATACCAGGTTGCAGCTTCACTGATTTATTCCGGTAAAGTAAAAGAGGGTTTACAAATTATAAAAGCTGTGCAGGACCGTTACGATGGTTTCAAGCGTAATCCTTTTGAGCATGTGGAATCGGGGGTTCATTATGCCCGCTCATTAGCTTCCTGGTCAGTGCTGCAAGCACTGGCAGGTTTTGATTATGATGGTCGATATCAGGTACTTAAATTGGCTCCACAACTTGACCCCGATAATTTTCAATCGTTTTGGTCAACTGCTGAAGCCTGGGGAAGTATTTCTGTTCAGACTAATCAAGTTAAATTCAAGGTTCTTCATGGTGATTTGAGGATTAAAGAATTACAAATTGAATCGTTGAAATCCAAAACATGGGATGAGGCACAAATTATCAGAGAAGGAGAAGAACTGACGCTGGATTTTTAAAATGATACAGGCAGTCTTTCAAATAGTGAAAAACTATAAATCATGGAAAATTCATACCATCAGTAAATTGCGTGATGGTATGAATTAGCTGCCTTAATGACAATTAACACTTTGCGAATAAAGCTACTAATTTAAAATAAACCAGTTCATTTTGCCAATGCTATTATAAAAGCTGCATTTTTTCAATATTTCATTACAACTTATGTTTCCTCTCACGTGTCAATTAAAAACACAAATCTGTAAAAATCATCATATGAAGAATCAAACTAACATTACTCACATTTTGGTGGCTGCATTCATTTTTTCTTTTACAGGATGTACCGACCAGGTTTTGCAAAGTACTGTTACCTACACGGTAATGGAGCCAATTTATATGTCGCCACAAGAAATACGAGAAGCTGCTGAAATTGTAACTCCTGAAGGCCTGGGAAGTACCGGGCGCGTTTATCTTTATCAAAACTATATTTTTGTAAATGAACAAGGCAAGGGAGTGCATGTGATCAATAATAGTAATCCTGAAGAGCCTGTGGTAGAAAGTTTCATCAACCTGCCAGGCAATTTCAACATGTCAGTAAAAGGTGATATTATGTATGCCGATAGCTACATGGACATGGTTGCCATTGATATTACTGACCTTAGCAATATCAAGATTGTAGATAGAATCGAGAATATTTTTACCAATTTCAATCAAAATACGAATGAATTTTACGATCCTGAGCTGGGTGTGATAATAGACTGGACTGAGGTGCAAACAATAGAAGTTTCTGAAGAGGATTTTTTAAAAAATAATCAATCCTATTTTAGACATGGTTCGGGCTTTGCATTTAGAGGCATGGCAGAAGATGCTGCTAATTTAAGCAATGCAATGATTGCTCCCCCATCGGGTGGTACGGGCATTGGAGGTTCCATGGCACGGTTTACCATCAATGGCAATCATCTTTATTCTATCGACAATTCGCGTCTTTATGTATTTGATATTAGCAATTTGGGTAATCCGGTAACGATTTCCAATAGTGAAATAGGCTGGGGGATAGAAACAGTTTTTCCTTACCAGGATAAACTGTTTATAGGTTCGCAAACAGGCATGCATATTTACGATATCAGCGACCCAACTGCACCACTAAAATTATCAATTTTTGAACATGTGCAAAGTTGTGATCCCGTGGTAGTGAAGGATACAATAGCATATGTAACTTTGCGTGGAGGAGCCACTTGTCGTAACGATTTCACTAATCAACTGGATGTGATCGATATTAGTGATCCCACACAACCTACCTTGTTGGCTACTCATTTAATGCAGAACCCGCATGGCTTGGGTATCGATGGCAACACACTTTTCATTTGCGAAGGTGAGTTCGGACTTAAAGTTTTTGATGCCAGCGATCATTATCAGGTATCCAATAATTTAATTACTCATTTCAATGGTATGGATGCCTATGACGTGATTCCCTTCAATGACATTTTGATTTTAATCGGTCAGGACGGGCTTTATCAATTTGATTATTCCAATCCTGAAGAAATAACCATGATCAGCGGCATTCCGGTAACCAATGCTCCTGCCAATTAAAATATGGATACCATGAAATTGAAAATAGCGATTCTGTTCTTTATCTTTTTTACTTGTGGTTTTTTCAGAACATTTGCCCAGCAAGACACGGTACGGTTTGCTAAAATTAAATTGGAAAACGGTACCTATATCAGAGGATATATTTTACAAGATATAACGGCCGGTAATCTGGTTTTGAAGACGTCTTCTGGTAATGCATTTTTTGTGAAAATGGATGACATTATTAAGATGAAGTTTGGCAAATATGCTGTATTGGATAAATCTGATAAAAGCGTAAAACCTGTCGCCTTAAATAATATTTATGATCAGCGAATCGGAACTTACAGCTTGTTCGGGGTGGGCCTGAATTTTTCAGAGATGGATGCACACCTCAGCCTTACCTCAGAGCTTGGCAAAAGGTTTAATGACCATTTTGCCTTAGGTGTGGGTATTAATTATGATCGTGATTATTGGGTGTCTAATTTGCCAATATATTTCAATGGGCGGGCTTACCTCAATAATCGTAAAGTTTCGCCATTCGTTTATGCCGGGGCTGGCTATAGTTTGGCTTGGGCCAATGACGACTGGTACTACGAGTTCAATAAAGTAAATGGCGGCTTTATGGGTCAGCTAGGGCTTGGTTATCAAATCAATTTTGCCGGATCTGCATTACTTTTTAATGTAGGTTATAAAATTCAGCGAGTCTTTCAAGATTATAGCACTTATAACTATGGGTATCAGCCTTGGCCAGGTTCTTCTTCATTTAGTGAGCCTAATGTCAACATAAAAGAAATTCGTTTGCTGCGCCGAGCAGAATTTAAATTGTCATTTATGTTTTAGTAATCGTATTTTGTTGAAAGTAAAAGAGCGTTGAATAATTTCGGCGCTTTTTTATTTTTTCAAAAGCTTATTGGCTTAGCGTATTTCAAAGAATGCAAATTGCTAATTCGCTCACGTCGATTGTATACCTGCATGCTGCTGGCTCGCATTACCATATCCATTCCGTGTGTACGGCGAATGTGGTCCATGGCCTGATACAGGTTTACCTGCTCGGGTGTTTCATCAAACAAGCTAATCTGATGGCTACCGTGCACCAGGCCGCTAAAGCGTACTCCCACCAGCCGTAGCAGCATGCGCCGCTGGTATAGCCGGTCAAATAGGTCAATCACGGTGCGCATCAGCACATGATCACTGGCCGTGTAGGGTATCCGTAGTTGGCGGGTTTCGGTATCAAAGTTAGAATAGCGTATTTTTACCGTTACGCGTGAGGTTAGGCGTTCTTCATCGCGCAGGATAAAAGCCAGTTTTTCGGTCATGCCGGTAAGTATTTGCTTCAGGCGTACAATATCGATCGTGTCTTGCTGAAAGGTTTGCTCGGTAGAGATCGATTTGGCTTCCGAATAAGGGATTACCGGTGAGTTATCGATGCCATTGGCTTTTTTCCAGATTACTGTTCCATTTTTTCCTAGCAGTTGTTGCAGGTACTGCACCGGCATTTGGCTTAGCGTGGCTATTTTTTCTACTCCGCGCATACGCAGCAACTGGTACGTTTTGTCGCCAATCATAGGTATTTTGCGAATCGAAAGTGGTGCCAGGAAAGGCTTTTCATTGCCGGCAGGCACGTATTTTTCGTTATTAGGCTTAGCTTCACCCGTGGCTACTTTCGATACCGTTTTGTTGATAGAAAGACCAAAAGAAATAGGCAGCCCGGTTTCTTTGATAATGCGGCTGCGCAGCTCATGCGACCACTGCAGGCAACCAAAAAACTTATCCATACCTGATACATCCAGGTAAAATTCATCGATGGATGACTTTTCGAAAAGCGGTGCCTCCTCGGTAATAATTTCAGTGATATCACGAGAATAATTGCTGTAGGCTTCCATGTCGCCGGAAATCACGATTGCCTGAGGGCAAAGCTGTAACGCCATTCGCATGGGCATAGCCGAGTGCACGCCAAAGCGCCTGGTTTCGTAACTACAGGAAGCTACTACACCACGACCATTTTTGCCGCCAATTATCAGTGGTTTGCCTTCCAGTTTGCTATTACGAAGCCGCTCCACCGATACGAAAAAAGTGTCCAGATCTAAATGTAAAACACTGCGGAGTTTCATGGTTAATTATTTTAGCAAATATACTAAAAAAATTAGTTTTTGAATGGCAATTTTGTTGCGGAAAAATGATTTTTTGCTAATTTTTTTACATTAGTAATGAAGAATGAATGAAAGAAGCTAATTGCTTAAGTAAAGTTATTTTATATTATATTATAAAAACAACATAGATAATTATTTTTGTAAAATAGATTCTGAAGTGAGTCATTTAAATAGTAAAAAGTGCATAACGAAGTAGAACTCTTTATAGAAGATTTGATAGATAATCAAAAGGTAATCATGCAGCAACTGCATCCAACAATTACCAGTTTTCCGGAAGTGATTTCAAAAATTCGCTATAAAATACCCTTTTATTATCGTAAAAGTTGGATTTGTTACCTCAACCCGGTTAAGGGGGATAAGGTAGAACTTGCGTTTACCCGGGGTAACGAATTATCCAATGAGCAAGGACTTTTACAAGCCAATGGCAGAAAACAAGTACGGGGCGTGATTATCGAAAATGCGAATGACATACCCTGGGAAAGCCTGAATGAAATCTTTCAGGAGGCTTTTCTGCTTGATGAAGAGATTAAATACGCTTCTAAAAGGAAAAAATTTTAATCAAATAACCCCCTCCGATATCATCGCATCTGCCACTTTGTTAAATCCGGCAATGGTAGCGCCATAGGTGTAGTTGTTTTCAAAGCCGTACTCTTTAGCGGTGAGGAGGCAATCGTTGTGAATATTTTTCATGATTTGCTGTAGGCGTTCTTTTACTTGATTCGTGTTCCAGTATACGCCCATGTGATTTTGGGTCATCTCCAGACCGGAAATGGCCACCCCTCCTGCATTGGAAGCTTTACCTGGAGCATAAAGCATCTGGCTATCCTGTATCACTTCGGTAGCCTCGGCGGTAAGTGGCATGTTCGCACCTTCTGCCAATAACTGTATTCCATTATTAACCAGGTTTTGCGCATCCTTCTTCTTTATTTCATTTTGTGTTGCGCATGGGAAGGCGCAATCGGCTTTAATTTCCCAGAGTGGATTTTTATCGTCACTAGTATCAAGTTCCTGGTAGTGTGCATGAGAGAAATGTTCCTTGTATTCTTTGATCCGACCTCTTTTATTATTTTTGATCTCTTTTATAACGCCCAGCTTGTCGTAGTCTATTCCTTCTTCATCGTAAATAAAGCCAGAGGAGTCTGACACGGTGAGGGGTATGCCATGCTGGTCAATAATTTTTTCGATAGCATGTTGTGCCACGTTTCCAGCCCCGGATATCAGGCATCTTTTCCCTTTAATTTCCTGCGATTGCTGATGCAGCATATTTTCAGCAAAATATATCAAGCCGTAGCCAGTGGCTTCGGTGCGCACCAGGCTGCCACCCCAGTTAGTTGCTTTGCCGGTTAGGCTACCGGAAAACTCATTTTTCAGTTTTTTGTAGGCACCGAACATGTAGCCAATCTCTCGTTGCCCTACCCCGATGTCGCCAGCCGGAATATCTACCCTTGAACCAATATGCCGGTACAATTCTCGGATAAAGCTTTGGCAGAAATCCATGATTTCGCGGTCTGATTTTCCTTTTGGATTAAAATCAGAACCTCCTTTGGCAGCACCTAGGGGCAAGCCAGTTAATGCATTTTTGAAAATTTGCTCGAAAGCCAAAAACTTCAAGATGCTACTGTTGACCGATGGGTGAAATCGCAACCCTCCTTTATATGGCCCAATAGCGCTGTTCATTTGCACCCGGTAGCCCCGGTTTACCTGCACTTCATCTTCATCATCCATCCAGGTGATGCGAAATGAAATTATCCTCTCGGGCTCGGCCACGCGTTCAAAAATTTTGGTGTTTCTGTACCGCGGGTTTTTATCCAGCACTTTTTCAAGTAGGTGGTAGGTTTCTTTTAGCGTTTGCTGAAACTCTGTTTCGTTGGGGTTTTTTTCTATGATTTTTTTTAATGTATCATCCATGAATTTTCTTACTTCATTTATAGAAGTAATCAGTCAATTAGCCTTTTGTTTGTGGAGATTAGTAATTATAGAATTTTAGACTTTATGCAATAAATAAATGGCATGTATTTTCTGATCAGGGAAATGGAATATTATTTTAATAAAAATTGATGGGCTAAAACATTAGAATAAAAAAAGCTCCTGAAAACGATTGGGAAAAGTTCAGGAGCTTTGCATTAACAACCAGCTATGTGAATAAGATAATTCAAACCCTATGCCAAAACTTTTAATTCCATCATAAGTGCCTGCAGAGCTATATTTATGCCAATTAACTTCCCTTTTTGGGAATTTTTATCTAAAATTAATAAATATTTCATTTTAAGCTTTTCTTCTTTTTGGTCAATTTCCCATTGCCATTTATCCTACTATCCTATATTTGCACTTTGTTTATTGAAAAAAGGGTAATAGGATTATGAGAATCATCATAGCAGGGGCAGGAGAAGTAGGGTTTCACTTGGCTAAACAATTGGCTCAAGAGGGTCAAGACATTACGCTTATAGATCTCGATCAGGAAAAACTCAGATATGTTTCCAATTACATAGATATAGCTACCATCAAGGGTAACTCAACTTCATCATTTGTATTGGAGCAGGCGAGTATAAACAAGGCTGATTTATTTATTGCAGTTACCAATTCGGAAGAAAATAACCTGGCTACATCCATGATAGCTAAGCATCTGGGAGCTAAAAAAACGGTGGCACGTATTAGCAATGTTGAATTTCTTTTGCATAAAGATCGACTCGACCTCTGTAAGCTTGGTATTGATGAATTGATTTCGCCCGAGTCATTGGCAGCTCGTGAAATAAAACGTTTATTGCGGCAAGCAGGTCTAACTGATACATTTGAATTTGATAAAGGAAGCCTTTCACTGATAGGCATACATATAGATGAAAGCAGCCAGCTTAATAACAAAAGTCTGATAGAAATGGGTACAGAGTTTAAAGAAAATAACTTTGTAACAGTAGCCATTTTACGAAATGCCAAAACAATTATTCCTCACGGGAAAAATAAATTTGAAACCAATGATCATGCTTATTTTATTGCTAATCCTACGGGTGTAGAGAGATTACTCGACATAAGTGGCCGTACCCGCAAAGAAATAAAGAATGTGATGATCATGGGTGGTAGTAAAATTGGGTATCACGCTGCTCGTAGGCTGAGCAGTAAATACAATATGAAACTAATAGAAAAAGACAAAGATCGAAGTGCAGAACTAGCGGATTTGCTGCCCAACACATTGGTGATCAACGGAGATTGTAGCAACGTGGGGCTTTTAAAAGAAGAAGGTATAGATGATACTGATGCGTTTGTAGCTGTAACCGGAAATTCGGAAACTAATATAATATCCTGTTTGCTAGCTAAAAGTTATGGTGTAAATAAAACCATTGCACTGGTAGAAAACATGGATTATATTCATTTGAGTCAGAATATCGGTGTAGATACCATGATCAATAAAAAATTAATTGCTGCCAATTTTATATCGCGATACATCCGTCAGGGAGAAGTAATCTCATTGGCAGGTATACATGGTGTAGATGCTGAAATACTTGAATTTGAAGTACACCAAAATTCCAAAATAACCAAAAATGAACTGAAAGACATAAACTTTCCTAAATCGGCAGTGATAGGGGGGGTTGTAAGACGGGGCGTGGGTTATACAGTACAGGGTAATTTTAAGTTTGAACCAAGAGACCGGGTGGTGGTACTTTCACAACCCGAATGTATACATAAGGTAGAGAGCTTTTTTAAATGAGAAATAATTTTTTGCAGGTAATCAATATTCTCAGTCTTTTGCTGGTATTCAATGGTGGTTTCATGCTCCTTTGTCTGCCCATTAGCCTAATTTACAACGACGGAGACTGGCCAGCTTTCCTGCTATCATTTTTCATTTCGGCCGCGGTAGGTGGCATCATTTGGTTGCTTACCCGGCAAGCTAAAAGAGAAGAATTGCGCAAGCGTGATGGTTACCTCATTGTAACGTTAGGCTGGGTTATCATGTCACTTTCCGGTTCATTGCCTTATGTATTAAGTGATGCCATTCCTTTGTATACCGATGCTTTTTTTGAAACCGCCTCTGGTTATACCACTACAGGTGCCTCCATTTTAAATAATATTGAAGAACTTCCCCGTGGTATATTATTTTGGCGTAGCCTCACCCAATGGATTGGCGGTATGGGTATTATCGTGTTGGCTGTAGCCATTCTTCCATTACTGGGCATTGGAGGTATGCAATTGTTTGTAGCAGAGTCGCCAGGTATTGCTCCTGATAAAATTCAGCCCCGTATAAGAGCTACTGCCGGCAGACTTTGGCTAGTCTACATCATTCTCACTTTTAGTGAAATGGTTTTGCTCATGCTGGGAGGGCTTGATTTTTATGATGCCATCAATCACAGCTTTACTACCATGGCTTCCGGGGGATTTTCCACCAAACAAGACAGCATAGCTTTTTTTGATTCTGCCTACATCCAGTATATAATCATTCTGTTCATGTTTCTATCCGGGGTAAATTTTACATTGACATACTTTGCCCTTCATGGTAAATTCAAGCGTTTTTGGGAAAATGATGAATTTCGTTTTTACTTTTTTACCATCCTGGGTGCTACTTTAATTACCGCGATTACATTATTTGTGTTTGGAGGTTTTCCGGCTGAAAAATCGATTCGTGATTCATTGTTCCAGGTGATTTCTATCATTACTACTACCGGATATGTTACAGCAGACTATACCAGTTGGACGCCTTTTCTTACCGTTCTGTTTTTTGTGATGATGTTTATCGGAGGCTGTGCCGGCTCTACAGCCGGTGGTGTAAAGATAATTCGCCATCTTATTTTACTTAAAAATATGGCACTGGAATTTAAGCGAATTTTACATCCTTCAGCTGTTATTCCCGTGCGTTTCAACAAAATGGCGGTAAGCCAGGATGTGACATTTAACGTGCTGGCTTTTATCATGACTTATATTCTCATATTTGTAATTGGTTCTGTAATCATGTCGGCTATGGGACTCGACTTTATCACTGCCCTGGGGGCTGTAGCTTCTACTTTAGGGAATGTTGGGCCCGGTATAGGGGATGTGGGTCCGGTAGATAATTTTGCTAATATTCCTCTTTATGGGAAATGGTTTCTTTCGTTTCTGATGATCATCGGCAGGCTGGAATTATTTACTGTGCTTATCATCTTTACGCCCTATTTTTGGAGTAGTAAGT
>CAZQEZ010000096.1:0-16135 GCA_964592475.1 uncultured Roseivirgaceae bacterium | reverse complement strand
GGTTTCTCGGATTTTTAGAGGCTACTCTAAATTCATAATTTTCTTTAGCAGCATTAGATTCTCCCACGGCCATGGAGGCAAATATAGGTACCTGATTAAAAATTCTTTTTTTCTCTGATTCCGGAACATTACCGTCAGCATATTTTTCTTGTGCTTCTTTTAATATGTAATCTAACATTCCCTGCTGAGCTACATAAGACCTTACCGCCTCCAGGCGGGTTAGTATCGCTTTACTTTTAGCAGCGAGAGCTTGTTCTCCTTCATTTCTAATTTTCACCGCAGCTATTACTACTGCTATGAAAGTACATAATAAAGCAGGTAAAATAACCAGCGTTAATAGCTTGGTTTTTAAAGATGCATTTTTCATTTTTAATATTCCATTTTATAAACAAGTGATTAAAATTAGATATTTAATAACATATTTTAAAAAGCTGAATATTTTCAAGAGGTATGGTTATTTTAAGAAAATGATCCAAAAGGCTTATAAAATGTAGAAAACTGTTATAACAGCTTAAGAACAGTAATAATAAACAAGGTAAAACTATAATGGAACCTATATATTAAAAAATAATGGCAAATAATGCAAATGTAAGAATTGAAGAATCAAATTTGCATACTAAAAACCCTGGGTTTTTAACAATTTCTAAAAAAAGAAAATTTATTTATTGTTTCACATCACAAATTAGGGTTTATCATTTTACCGGCAAATAATATTGATCCGGTATGTTTTTCGCGTATCATAAAAGCAAACGGTCTATTGATCTTTATCTCTTTCGGTTTACCAGGATCTAAAGAGGTAACAGAAACTTCTACTATGGTTGCTGCTGCAGCCTCCGAGCCTTTTTCGTCTACCTTTAAATACGACTGATGTAAAACTTTGCTGATAAAAAGATTTGATACATCAGCCAGCAGTTTTGTAAATTCAGCGGATTCAGTAAAGGCTTTATCCATACCCATAGCTTTTAAAATTTCATCAAGTTGCTTTTTATATTTCATTTCAAATTTAGGCATGTAAAGCTCCACGGTAGTGGTGTCACTGTTAGCATCTAATGTTGCAAGTTCTACCGGAGTGATGTTTTGCCAGACTTTATCAACTGAATAACCCTGTTGAGGTAATAAAATGGTCATCTGAAATTGCTTATTGCCATAAGGTATATCTATTAGCGCCACCTCCTGATTGCTAAAATAGTTGACTGTGGAACCCTCGCTATACATCATCTCTACTTGTTCCGAACTACCGTCTTCGAGTAAAAAATCTTCTTTTTGAGTGGCAGATTCATCAAACTGGAAAGTCCAGTCAGCATTAAAATAAATGGCATTGATTAAATACATCGCAGCATTGGCAGGCATTGATTCCAGCATATCCTTTATTTTATCGTTGGTTTTATCTTCTATCCATCCATTGATTATATCAACTGATTCCGCAGCATCAAAATCAATTCCTTCAATCTTTGCATCGTAGTATTTTTGCATTTTGTCTAAAAAGGAAGGATTGATGTTATAGGTATTTTTATACCAGATTGAATTGGCCAAACCCAACTCAACTTTATTATCCATCGTCAAAAGCTGGTCGGTCAAATTCATAAAAGAGGAATTAATATCTTCATCAGTAAGCTCTCCGAAGTCCAAGGTTTGCTTAATCCCTTGCTTAGTATCACCATCAGCTCCATTGTATACCATACCTAACGCGTACCCAATACTTAAGGGCGAAATGAAGAAGTTTTTGTCGGCTTCTTGCTCATCCAGTTTTTGAATGATATTGAATGAGAATTGATTGGATGCCTCCACTAATTGAACTTGCTGGTTGCTCAAGGGCTTGAGATTTGGCAGGTTTTCCTCTTCCGGCTTCACATTGTTTTCATCACAAGCAGCAATAGTAAATAAAAATAATATTACTAATAATTTTTTCATGATTTCTAAATTTTTTTTGAGCTTCAATTAATTGACACTTTTCATAAATAAAAGGTTGTATTTTCCAGGCTGGTAACTATTTTTCATTAACCAATAAATAACCTTTTTTGGCGCTATTCTTTTACCTTTGTATCAATGTCAGCATTACATGAGATAAATATAGAGGGGAGTAAACTCTCCTACTTAAAAAGTGGAAATGGGAAAAAAATTTTAATTACTTTTCATGGCTTTGGCCAAAACAGCGATTCATTTCAACCCATCGAAAAGGCTTTTCCTAATTATCAGTTTATTCATATCAATCTTTTTTTTCATGGCAAAAGCCATCTCGATCCTCATCATCGCCCCCTTTCACTTTCGCGATGGATTGCTATTTTTGATGCATTTCTAAAGCACGAAAATATAACGTCTTTCAGCCTGGCGGGCTTTAGTATAGGTTGTAGATTTATTTATAGTATTTCACAAAAATATGCCGACAGGATAAATAACATTTTTCTACTTGCTCCGGAGGGTGAAAAATTTAATTTTTGGTATGGAATAAGTGTCTCGGTTTTTCCATGGTTATTAAAATATTTCATTTTGCACCCCCATTTATTCTTCAGCATTTTGCAAATGATGGAAAGCTTAAACATTATTAATAAAACAACAGTGAAGTTTGCAAAGAGTCAAATGAAATTGAGAAGCCAGCGATGGCAGGTAATGAGCACTTGGTTAAATTTCCGGTTACTCAAGCTTAGTTTAAAGCATTGGTCCAATATTATCAATCAACATGATATTTCAATACAGATCATGATTGGTACCGGAGATTATATTGTGCCAGCCAAAGGTGCCATTAATATTCAACGACAACTACAAAAAGGAAAGCTGCACCGGGTAAAAGCAAACCACTATAATTTGATAAAAAAATCAGCAGAATACCTGTACAAATTTCGAAATAATCCTGAATAATTATAGAAAACCGATCAATGAACGAGCCCCAAATTGCATTCTCTCAAAAACATATTTATGAATTGCCAAGTGGCCATCGTTTTCCCATTAGTAAGTATCAATTGGTCTATGATCAGCTAGTTTATGAAGGAGTTATTCAGCCCTTTCAAGTGGTAGATGCTGGATTATGCCCGGAAGAAACCATTTTGCTGGCACATGGCAAGGATTATTGGCAAAACCTTAAAAGCTATCGTTTAAATGAAAAAGAAATCAGGAAAATAGGCTTGCCTATTAATGAGCTATCGCTTGCCAGGGCCCAAAACTCAAGCCAAGGAACCCTGTTTGCCAGTGAACAAGCTTTACAAAGTGGCCTGGGTTTAAATTTGGCCGGTGGCACGCATCACGCCTATGCAGATCACGGTGAAGGATTTTGCATCCTTAATGATATTGCAATAGCGGCTCGTTTCATTTTAAATAAGAAACTGGTAAGCAAAATATTAGTAGTAGACCTGGATGTACATCAAGGAAATGGAACTGCAAAAATCTTTGAACAGCAGCCAGAAGTATTCACTTTTAGCCTACATGGAGCAAGTAATTATCCCCATCATAAAGAAAAGTCTGATTTGGATATAGCTTTACCAAAAGGAACAGGTGACGAAGATTATTTGCAAATATTGAATGATAATTTAAAAACTACAATTACTACCTTTAAACCTGAAATTATTTATTATCAAGCCGGGGTAGATGTACTGGATACCGACAAATTGGGAACTTTAAATCTTAGTAAAAAAGGTTGTTTGCTACGAGATGAAATGGTAATCAAAGCTTGTAAAAGTAGCAATGTGCCATTAGTAATTGTAATGGGAGGTGGCTACTCAGAACGATTGGCTGATATTGTAGATGCTCATTGCAACACTTACAGAATGGCTATTGAACATTTTTATTAGGGTTTTTTGTGTTTAATGTTATTGCAAAAATCACCTCATCATTAAATAGTAAAAATATTGCATATATTCGAATAGGTAGGTATAACCAATATATTTACCAACCAAAACCCCCAAATATTACACTTCATAAATTGAAAAATCAATATATTTACTTGTGCTTTTGCAAATATTTACTAATTTTAATTGCTTAAGTGATTTATAGAAAAGCATTTAAGATAATTAATCTTAAGAAATAAAATAAGTGGAGACCAGTGACCACTATAAAAAACGGGGCGTACCGAAAAGCCACACGAGTAGGAAAATTAAAATTTAAAAAATTATGGAATGGTATTTAAAAGTTTTAAAAGAGCATTATGCTGATTTCAATGGCAGAGCAAGAAGAAAAGAATTTTGGATGTTTGCTTTATTTAATTTTATTATTGCTGTTGTTTTATCATTTATTGACGGATTACTTGGTTTAACCATTGAAAGCATGGGTATGGGAATTTTATACTTGGTATACTCATTAGCAGTTTTAATTCCTAATATCGCAGTTTCAGTTCGAAGATTACATGATATTGGCAAAAGTGGATGGATGATTTTAATTGCTTTCATCCCCTTGATTGGTGCTATATGGTTACTGGTTTTATTTGTAACCGATAGCAAACCTGGAGCAAACGAATACGGTCCAAATCCTAAAGAAGCGCCCGCGGCAGCCTAAACAAGTATAAAATAAGGTATATAGCTTATAATGGATTTTGTACTAATTAAGCTATATACCACTTTAATGCAATCTTCAATTCACTTTATTTTCACTTACCTATTTAAAAGAGCTGGTATTGGAGCTTCGGTAGATACTGTCCATTGCTTTATTTTTTCGATCATCTGTTGAGCTTTTTCCGGCATCTTTTCCGCAAGGTTATTTTCTTCTGCAATATCTTCAGCTAAGTTGTACAATTCGTAATCATCATATTCATAATAATAAATTAGCTTCCAGTTGCCACTAATGATGGTTGTAGAAGGCACTGCTCGCCAGTAATTGGCATCTCCCTGGTAGCTGGGCATTACCTTATCTTTGCCACCTCCGCCCAGGTAGAGCGGAAAATGGAAATAAAGATCACGTTCCTGCAGTTCTTGCCCCTGTAAAAGTGGCACCAATGAAACGCCATCCAACGGTTGAGAAATAGGAGGTTCCTGTCTGGCGAGGGCGGCAAAGGTGGGCATAAAGTCGATTCCATTTACTGGCACATCCGTTGAAGTACCTGCTGTTACTTCCTGTGGCCAGCGGATGACCATTGGTACACGAATGCCTCCTTCATAGTAGGTTCCTTTACCTGCTCGTAAGGGTGCATTATCGGTTATATCCGAAAGGCCGCCATTATCTGAAGTAAAAATAAAAACGGTATTTTCGGCTAATCCTAATTGATCAAGCTTTTGCATCACCCTACCCACGCTCAGATCTATTTGTTCTACTTCGCCGGCATAAACCGGATCATATTCGAAGTCATATGAATTTTCTGCTAACTTTTGCCGGTAATATGCTACTCGATTTTTAGCAGCAGCCAATGACGTATGCACTTCCCAATGTGACAAATAAAGGAAAAATGGTTGCTCCTGGTTTTCTTCCATAAAATCTAAAGCAAGGTCAGTTAATTTGCGAGCCACGGTGGTATCATCGTAATATCTCTTCTCATCACCACCTTTGTTGGTAATTTCGCCCGGTACTCCTGCCGACGATACCAGATCAAAACCTTGATTATCGTCACCAATGTGCCATTTGCCCAACCGGGCAGAAACATAACCGGCAGGCTTAAGTAACTCTGCCAACGAGACCACGTCCGGATCCACATGATTAATGCTTATTGGAAAAGTAAAAAAAGTAGAATCTTCACCATGGGTAGGTACTTTAAAGCGCATCTTTTCGGTAGCCCCTCCCCTGGCCAAGCCTTGCGGCAAATACACACCATGCCTTGGCGAGTACATACCAGTGAGCAAGCTAGCCCTGGTGGGAGCACAATTGGCAGCCGATGGGTAAAAGCGGTTAAAAACCATGCCCTGTTGGGCCAATTGGTCAAGATGGGGCGTTTCATAAAAAGGATTACCCATGAAGCCGGGGTCGCTATATCCCATGTCGTCGGCTAATATAATTACAAAGTTAGTATGTTCTTGACTTTCAGTGGCCGGCTGGCAGGCAATGAGCATCAATAAAAGCATAAAAGCATAATATTTATTCATAAAAAACGGGGTTGGTAATGGCTGTAAAAATGTAACGTTAAGTTACAAAAGTTTTATAACTTTGCACGTATCTTTCCAGCGCGAGTGGTGGAATTGGTAGACACGCCATCTTGAGGGGGTGGTGCCTTAACTGGTGTGGGGGTTCGAATCCCCCCTCGCGCACAATTTAACAGGGTTTTATTTATTTTATGGCCCTGAAAGTGCGATTTTAAAAACCGGGTCACAGAATAGGTCAAAAAATAATTAATTTAATTGACGAGGTAATTCAAGAGTGCTTCAAGAAATTTAAATACAACAACTACTCACTCACCGTATTTGATTAAATAAAATGGTATAAAACTGAGTTTTCCCAGTTTTAACTACCGACTCTAATTCTATTGAATCTTTATCTTCAAGTTCACTTTTATCAAGTATATTGAGAACATTATCCTCAAGACTGTTAAGGCAATTTATCAAATTAGTTGAATTCTCTAGGCCAGTTGATATCAAAAGAATAAATTCAAATTCAAAATCTCTTTTTAGCTTTTGAATCTTTCCAAATTCACTGGATTTAGTATTTAAGTAAACGTTGTGAATTTGCTTATCTTTTAATGAAACAAGATTTTCAATTGAATTACGAGCTAATTCTAAAACCTCATTAAAAAAATATTTACCTTATCAATATTTGGTAAAACTAGAACGTTTAAATACCAATTTTGCTTTCTATCTTTACTTCTTATCCTTGAATTTATGTAATGGCCTATTAAAAATAGTGACACAAGCACAAATGCACTTATTATAGTAGGCAATAATTTACTAATAAGATAATCTAAAAAACTAGATATATCGTTACCAATTATCATATTACCTCTAAAAAGTGCTTTAAGCTATGCTTATTTGACAAAGAATTAAGAGCATTTCTCTTCCCATCATTTAGGTTGTCTCTTAATACTTGGTTTCTTTCAGGTGAACTATCTTCTATTTCAAACTTAAACTTTTCTTCAAATTTATTGATTCCAAGGTTTTTAATACTTTTATATAATAAACCTAAATAAAATGAAGGATTCAGTGAAGTTGTACCTTCAGGAATAACAATGATAACTTTATCATCTGTTTTATCAAGCTCGTCAAGTTTTTGTTCTTTTCTTGCATCTTCACCTTGAGGTCGACCAGTAAAAAGACTACTTTGGCTTCCTCTATATTTCAATAAATTAATTCTTCTTTCCATTTTCATCAATTTTCCGCTTTAAATGGTGCTCATTTAAATAAATTTTAACTGCTAAAAGAGTGCCAGGAAAAGTTCTATCTAAACTCTTCAAATGAGATTCATCAGGTGGTAAAGTTAAATCATTTTTTCTATTTAAAGAAAGATAATTAATTCCTTCCTTATCAAAAGGCTTATATCTGTTATCACATTTAATGGATGTATTTCCAGAATATATTATTAATCGGGGTATAAACTCATGCTTAGAAGATTCATAATCACCTTAATTTAAAAAAGAATTTATGAATTTCATAGTAGGTAGCTTTAAAATTAAAAACTAACATAAAATGACATTACTGCAAAAAGTATGATTGAAGTAAAGCGAGTAATAGAATCAATAAATGAGTGCAAATACAAACATTATTTATTTTATTTATTTCACACCGGCCTACACTCCCTAAAACCGTCTATGGGGCTTTTGTATTAAGCTTCATTGTATCTGGATTTATTGCCATTTTCTTAAGTAAAAATTTGCAATTCAATAGATTTCATTCATTTTATATAATTTTGTGTTCGCGGTAATGTCAATCTGCTTTTGAGTTCAGTATTGCAATTACTATTAAATCATGCCGCGCAAAACGCAACTTTAAATTTTTAATGTTAAATGAGTAAATTAAAGCCATCAATTTTACAATCGATTAAATACATTATTGCCAGATTCCTGCTTCGAAAGCAATTTTTAGTGGGCTATTCGCACAAGTTCAACTTAAAAATGAAATTTAAAACTGAAGACGGCGGCGGCCGTGAAATTTTTAAAAAAGGAACTTATGAAGATGAAAACTCTACGTTTTTAAAAAATAATCTAATCCTAAACCCCAATGATGTATTTTTGGATGTGGGAGCCAATATAGGCTGGTATTCATTGCTTATTGACAAATATTTTCAAGAGGTAATTGCCTATGCTTTCGAACCAGACCCTGTTAATATCCGATGTTTCGAATACAACCTACAGGCCAACAATTCAAAGAATGTAAATTTGGTTAAAAAAGCGGTATCTGATAAGAGTGGTACGCAAACAATGTATACCTATAAAAATAGTAACAAAGGTAGAAATAGTCTACTTCCAATCAACAACCATGGTGAAATTAAAATAGAAGCAATTGAACTAGATCAATTTGTAAAGCAGATGAATATCTCAACAGTCAGATTTATGAAAATGGATATTGAAGGGTATGAATATCATGCCTTATTGGGAGCATCTCAAGTATTGCAAAATATCGAATTGCTACTGATGGAATATGCCCCGGGATACATGAAAAAAGGCAATATAAACCCTAAAGATTTGCTTGATTTAATTGCCAACCATCATTTTCATCCTTACCTTCTGCAAAATAATGAATTGATTGCCATTTCATATAATCAGTTATTAAATAAAAAAAACAACATGGACCTATACTTACTTAAACAGCACCAAACGCTTATACCAAATAAAGTGATTAAAAATTGAAATGCATTATCAAAATGAAATAATAAGCCTTATGAAGTATTAAAAGCAGCTTTTTTACAATAACATCTTTTGGCATGTTTTTTGAAAATTACGAATTTGAATAATTAATCAACCATTTAATTATCTCATTTTCAGAAAAATAACAAAAGATATGAACCTATTGCAAACAACATTAAAAAAACATAAAAATTCAATAGCATTATTAACATTATTACTTTTGTTAATCATGGGCTCCTTTGAGGTGAAAGCACAATATTTTGGTCGTAACAAGCCTCAGTATCGCTCATTCGATTTCGAAGTATTGAATACGCCGCACTTCGAAATATACAACTACCTTGATAATGACACTTTACTCAACAAACTGGGTGCGTTAAGTGAGAGATGGTATCGTAGACATCAATTGGTGCTGGCTGATACTTTCAAGAAAAAAAATCCGCTGATCATGTATAACAACCACGCCGATTTTCAACAAACCGGTGTGATTAATAGCCAGATAAGTGTAGGTACCGGTGGAGTAACCGAAGGATTGAAAAATCGGGTGGTAATGCCATTTTTACAAACCATGAATCAAACTGATCACGTGTTAGGCCACGAATTGGTGCATGCTTTTCAATACCACATGCTTATTCATGGCGATAGTACCAGCTTAACTAACGTCAGAAACTTACCCCTATGGATGGTAGAGGGAATGGCAGAATATCTATCTATCGGTAGAAAAGATAGCCATACCGCCATGTGGATGCGCGATGCGGTAATTAGTGAAGATGTTCCCTCTCTACAAGATCTCAGCCGTAATCCCCGGTACTTTCCTTATCGATTTGGACAGGCATTTTGGGCCTTTACTACCGGTATTTGGGGAGACACGATAGTAGAGCCACTTTTTATTGAAACTGCTAAAAGTGGTTACGCCTTAGCTATCAAAAAGATGACCGGCCTTGATGAAGAGACCTTTAGCTCTTTATGGAAAAATACCATGAAGGAAACCTATAAGCCTTTTATGGAAGACACAATTGCCACTATTGGAAATACCTTGTTCAGCAGCGAAAATGCCGGTGACATGAATTTATCCCCTGTTTATAGTAACGATGGAAAATATATTGCCTTCTTATCCGAAAAAGATGTGTTGTCTATCGAGCTATTTTTAGCCAATGCTGAAACAGGAAAAATTATTAGAAAGCTAACCAAGGGCACTCAAAAAATGCATATCGACGACTATAGTTATATAGAAACTGCCGGTACTTTTTCTCCTGACAATAGCCGTTTTGCCTATATTGCTTTTAGTAAAGGAAAAAATATATTAATAGTAGCGGGTACACAGAAAGGTAAAACTGTAGAAGAGTTGGAAATGCCCGATCTTAATAGTTTTTCTGACATTTCGTGGTCGCCAGATGGCAGATACATTGCTATGTCAGGTTTAAAAGATGGCCAAACCGATCTTTATTTGTACGACTATTATACACGAGAGCTGACCCAGCTAACAGATGATGGCTATGGAGAAATTCAACCAAACTGGTCTTCTGACGGTCAAAAAATTGTTTTTGCTACCAATCGCGGAAATGATACCGATTTGGATAATTTAGACTTTGGTGCATTCAAATTGGCTATTTTAGATGTCCCATCGGCAGAAATTGAAGTATTTGACTTTTTTCCAGGGGCTAACAATTTAAATCCTTATTTTGGCAGGAATGATCATGCTATTTATTTCTTATCCAACGCGGATGGCTTCAGAAATTTATACGAATATAATTTAACTGATCAATCAATTTTTAAATTAACGAAATACTTTACAGGTATCAGCGGGATAACTGAATTTTCGCCCGCTTTTACTTTTAGTAAAGAAAGTTCTCAATTGGCTTATACTATATTCAAAGAAGGTAAATACACCATTTACCAAGCAAATATTACGGATTTTCCTAAGTTTGAACAAGATCCGGCCAATGTAGACTTTAGAGCTTCTATTCTACCACCAATTGACAATCTATCAAAGATGGCATTTCCTCAAGATCCGCCTGAAAGACAGGTATCAGTAAGTACCGATAATTATAAAGAAAAACCCTATAAGCCAAAATTTAGTTTGGCCCATATTTCGAATAGCCAGGGGTTTGGCGTTGGTACTTCTAACATAGGTTCTGGTTTTGCCGGTGGAGTAAACATGTTATTCTCAGATATTATGAATGACAATCAATTGTTTGCCGGGGTATCTTTGAATGGAGAAATATATGATTTTGGAGCACAATTTTTATACTTAAACAGGAAAAACCGGCTCAACTGGGGTGTGGGAATAAGTCATATTCCTTTCTTGACCGGTGGCATGAGTATTACCCCGGATACATTAAACATTGAGGGTGAAAAGACAAGAGTGGACAAACTTTCATTGACAACAAGGCGGATTTTTCAAGATCAAGTGACCTTGTTTAGCCAAATTCCTTTATCAATTACACAGAGGATAGAAGGTGGATTGAGCTTTTCAAGATACAGCTTTCGGTTGGATGAATACAATACATATTATCACGGAGGTATTTCATTAGGACAAGACAGAAATAAATTAGAATCACCCGAAGGTTTCAATATTGGAAGTGGCTACCTGGCTTTTGTTGGCGACAACTCCCGATTTGGCATTACTTCACCATTATCAGGGCAACGTTATCGTTTTCAAATTGATAAATCAGTAGGGGCGTTTGATTATGTAGGAATATTGGCAGATTATAGAAGGTATTTTTACACTAAACCGTTCACATTTGCCTTCAGAGGCATGCATTACGGTAGGTATGGCGGCAATGCCAATGGTTTGAATCCTCTGGTTATTGGCAATGACTTTCTGATACGAGGTTATGATATTGGATCATTCAGGCCCTCTCCAGAAGATGATTTAAGTATTGATAATTTAGTGGGAGATAAAATGGTAGTGGCTAATTTTGAAGTTAGATTTCCATTTACCGGTCCTGAAAAATTGAGTTTAATAAAATCTGGCCTGCTATTTAGTGATTTAGCTTTATTTGCTGATGCTGGCATGGTTTGGAGCCAGGGAAGAGATGTAGAGTTTAACTGGAAGCCCTCAACTGAATTTCAATCACCGGTTTTTAGTGCAGGTGTTTCGGCTAGAATCAATTTATTTGGTTATATGGTTTTAGAACCTTATTACGTATTTCCATTTCAACGTAATGACATTCGAGGAGGCACATTTGGCTTTAATATTTCAGCCGGTGGGTGGTAACAGGTAATTTGAATTAAAAGGGAAGAACAACTCTTCCCTTTTTTTATATTTAATGCTTGTTTACTTCCGGTGTAGTTTCATGTGGTGGCACGTTTGAATTGGCAGCACCAGATGTGGTTGGAGGGTTTGAAATATTAAATCGAGCGCTTTTGGAGGCAGTGGCGTCTTTCTTAGTCTTCTTGCTAAGGAAAAAACCTAAAGCCCCCACTGTAACGGCAGAAACTGCTCCGGCAATTACAAATAAAGTATTTTTCTTTCTTCTTGGTGGTTTTTCTATTCCGGTTTTATATTTTATTAGCTTTCCTAAGTTGTTACCTAATTCTTTAACACTTGCTTTCTTCTTACTACTCATAATTTATTATTTTAAATACTACTTTTAAAATCAACTGCACAACTGGAATAAAGTTTTTCTTAATTCTTTCTACACCAGATAAGATTAATTATTCGATCAGATATTTTTTACAATTTACTAAGGTATTGTCATCTATTAATTCCCCCAAATGAAGAAAAAATCCTCAACCATGTAGAAAAGTTCTACATATTTTTAATACTATAGAATTTTTACATGACACAATATGTCTTTAAGAAGCCTATAATAAGCTTTTTATCTTTTTGGCATGCTTTTTCTTATGCTATTATCAACTAACTTATTGAAATTATGAAATGGTTGTTAACACTGATAATTTGTTGTTCCTGCACCTGGTTGTTTGCCCAGGCAAATAATGAGACAAAAAAATCTCCGGCTTATAATGAAGAGGAAATTTATGCTAGCAATAACCAGATCAGTGAAATAAACAACCAAGTGAAACCTGTATCTACTAACAGTTTACCAATGGCGGTAAATCAAATGGTAAATGACCTGCAAAAGGAAGAAGGCAAGGTATTGACTTACGAAGTAATTACAGGCGAGCAGATTAGAAAAAAGTATTACCTGGCAGTAACATATAACGACGGGGTAAAGTCAAAAAGATTTTATAATAAAGAAGGTAAAATTGCCAAATCAATTATTTTGTTTGACTAACTATTTAGTTCAACCAGCTATAATTACTATTGTGTAAAAGTTTACATTTCAATTTTAGCAGCAACTCGATTAGCTCTTTTCTTTTTAAGGAAAGAGCTTTTTTTTACAAAGATAATTAAAACTTAAACAGAAATTTAGCGTTATTATGCAGCAATAGTGCAAATTACTATTTTTGCACCGCGAAATAAAAAATTTTAATGAAGGTTTTAATAATTGACGATGATCCTACTTTTTTAATGATGCTTAAGAATTTTCTTAGCAAAAAGGATTTTGTCACCCGCACAGGCATCACCGCCAGCGACGCTCTTCAAATTCTCAAGAAAGAGCGCTTTGACATCATTTTACTCGACTTTAAATTGCCTGATAAAAATGGTATTGAGCTTCTGCATGATTTCAAAAACCTGAATTATACTGCTCCAATTATTTTGATGACTAGCTACGCCGATATAAAAATGGCTGTGCAAGCTATAAAATTGGGGGCTTATGATTATGTGAGTAAACCTGTAAATACTGATGAGCTACTCAATATTATTCAACAGGCACTGGCAAAAAATATAAATAAAGAAAAAAGCGACAAGCCTTCCACTTTTAACTATTTAGCTGGTGAAAGTGAAAAAGCAAAGAGTGTAAATCAGCATATAAGCTTGGTAGCACCTACCAATTTTTCTGTAATTATTCAAGGAGAAAGTGGTACTGGTAAAGAGTACGTGGCCAGAATGATTCACTTGCAAAGCGATAGAAAAAACAAGCCCTTTGTAGCAATTGATTGCGGAGCATTGTCTAAAGAGTTGGCCGGAAGTGAGCTTTTTGGGCATATAAAAGGGTCCTTTACCGGGGCAATGAATGATAAAGTGGGTCAATTTGAGGCTGCTAATAAAGGAACTTTATTCCTGGATGAAATCGGTAACCTGAGTTATGAAATACAGGTGAAGTTGCTGCGAGCACTACAAGAACGCAAAATAAAACGAATTGGCTCTAATAATGATCTTGATGTAGATGTGCGGATAATTGCTGCAACCAATGAAGACTTGAAAGAGGCTGTAGAGAGAGGAGATTTTAGGGAAGATTTATATCATCGGATCAATGAATTTTCAATCACCATTTCTCCTTTACGAGAGCGCAAGAAAGACATCATGATCTTTGCTAATCATTTTTTACAATTGGCCAATCAGGAATTGAAAAAAAATATAACTGGTTTCGATTCAGAAATAAAAGATAAATTATTGAATTATCAATGGCCTGGAAACATTCGGGAATTAAAAAATTTAATTAAACGGTCTGTATTGCTTGCAGGCGACCAGGAAATAACTCGTGACTGCCTGCCACAGGAAATTTTAGCCAATAACTACCAGGAGTTTTCTTCCTCTAATGGTGGAAATGGCAGTGACCTAAAAGCAATTGCCGAAAAAAACGAAAAAGAAATAATATTGAAAACACTTGAAAAAGTAGGATATAACAAATCAAAAGCTGCCCGAATGATGAATATAGACCGTAAAACGCTCTATAACAAATTAAAACTTTACGGTTTGGAGTAACTTTTATAAAAGATCCACTTCAATCCGCCTTTTGTAATCAGGGTTTTTCCTTATCTCTTTCAAGTCAAAAAAAGTAGAAGCTTCCGCGTAGTTTTCAATTTGAAACTTTAGCAGATAAATATCTTCTCGTGGGGTTTTATCCATCTGAATTAAAATTCTCTTATCAGCAGGTATTATTTCTTTACTTTTACTATCCACTACTTCCATTTTCAGGTTTAGATTAGAAAATAGTTCAAATGTCCGCTCTACTTCTTTCGCGTTGCCTAAATCACGCAAATCAAGTGGAAAAGTATAAGTATAATTATTGTCTTGAATGATATTGAAATCATAAACGATACCCTTATTCAGTTTAGCCGTAAATTTACCGTCTGATTCCGTGTTGTCCAGGTCAGACATAACTTGTCCGGAAAATGGGTTAACAATTTGTATGTTTACACTTAAGCCTAGTTGAAAAACAGCATCTATTACCTGTCCCTTTAAGGTAACACCATCAAATTCTCTTCTTTCTTCCGGTATTTCACTTACGTAAATATCCTCGTTAGTGTAAAAATAAATCTTCTCACCATCCACTGAAATACAAGGTGATTGATCATTTTCATCTGTATTCAAATAATCTAAAGCCACGGGCTCTGTCCACATATCATTATCAAGCAATTTTGATACATAAATATCGAATCTACCAGACCCACCACCTCTTATAGAAGAAAACATAAGCGTTTTGTTGTCAACCATAATTTTGGGTGAGCGCTCACAATTAAAGTTTACCGGGTATGGCAGCTCTTCGGGTTCTTGCCAATTGCCAGACATATCTTTCTGAGCTTTAAACAATTTAAAACAATGGACTTTCACCTCCTCATCAAATGGATTCTCTTTGTTGTCGCGCATAAAATAAATAGTGTTGCCATCAGCAGAAATGCTTGGAAAACCTTCGTACATAAATGAATTTAACGGCTTGCCCAGGTTTTTAGGGTCCATCCACACCCCTCCTACCTTTTGGCTCACAAAAATATCTTCACTACTTACTGTCATTTCGCTATCTTCCTGATATGCCGTAAAATAAAGGGTAAGCCCATTATAGGAAAGAGATGGCCCTGCAATGTATTCAAATTTTCTATTGATGCTCTCCAGTGGCTGTGGTTCACTCCACGAATCTCCGTTGTAAAAACTTTCATACAAATACCATCTATTTTTTCGCATTACCTGAAATACCATGGTTTTCCCATCTCCACTTATGGCTGGGCCAAACTCAACAAAGCGTTTGGAACTTATGGGTTCTACTATAGTTTGGCCATTAGTAAAAAATGGCACAAAAAAAGCGACGAACAGGAAAATAAGCAGGTCATTCTTCATTTTTAAAAGTAAATTTCTTTTCGGTTTGCAATTTAAATGGAAATGCAACAATACTCAATAGCAACTTTAACTCATATCTTACATGACAGAGTTTAGCCATTAAATAGGTAATTGTTAGGCAGTTCCTTTTAAAGAGCAAAACATAGAAATTATTACACCAGGGGCTTTACCATGTAAAATATATATTTTTTTGGCTCGATGTGAAATTGTGTGGATAGTTGAATTTCAATTTATTGTTTGTTATTGTATTATTTTCACAATCTTTATCTACATAATTAATTAAATGTTTAGTTGGTTTAAAGTTAAGATTTCTGCTATTTCACTCCACC
>CAZQEZ010000095.1:0-16344 GCA_964592475.1 uncultured Roseivirgaceae bacterium | reverse complement strand
AATGTTCGGTCCTTCACTGCTTCTGTTTCTCAAAGGGTATGGTATTAGCAATCCCTAGCTCGTGTCTGACAGCTACAATGACTTCTTCCTCCATACTCGATGCTACTACGGGCTCATCTGCCACCTTCACCTGTTCGCCAGTTCCTCGTCGTTAACTTGTTACCAACTAGTGTGTTAATTACTAAATTAAATTAACACACTAGCACTGCTTTTGTGCGGTGGATAAAGGCTTCCCTCGTTAAGCAAACTATCCTGTCTGGAAATCCATCCGTTATAACATACAATCTTATCCAGATTTCGGGGCGTTCCCACTTTTTGAAAGGTTGTTCAGATTGTATAGTTTTTGACCTTCAATTCTTAATTTTACCACTTTACCATCCATGCTGCTCATCAAGATTTTATCTTTTCCTAACGGAATGATATTATTAATGAGCGCATTGGACATTTTAAATGCCCAGGCCAATTTTTTTTGGTTTTTATCAACGGCATACACAGTACCTGCGTGAGTTGGAACGAATACCAGTTGATTGAATTCAACAATCGGAGATGGTGAAATTTCATAACCAAATCCACAATGAACGTACCAGGACCGCTCTAATAAATCTGATTGGCTATTGAACGCATGTAAAGAATCGTTCATGTCTTTAATGTAGACCAATTTTTTATCTTCAGATATTCCAATTGATTCCCTGCCAATGTGCTGGTTTGATCTCCAAACTTCCTGTCCAGTTACAGCATCTAATGCCGTGGTAAACCGGTCAGGAGCTACAATGAAGATTTTCCCATCTGCTTTGACCGGAAAACAAGCAGCTGGTGAGTAAAGATTACTCTTACCATTGGTCCAGCGCCAGGCCAGCGAACCATCTCTTTTATTCAAAGCATAAAAATAATTGCCCCAACTGCCAAAATAAACTCTTTGTTCGTCCACCAGGGGCTTTGTTTCTACAAAACCATCGATATTATTATATTGCCATATCAATTGTCCACCGGTTAAGGAAATTGCCCGAAAAATGCCCTCCGAACTGCCAATGAAGACCGTATCACCACTAATTACCGGAGAGGCCACAATAGATTTTTCAGTTTCATATTGCCAGATTTTCTTTCCATGTGTAATGTCCAGGGCATAAATGTTACCATCTGTCGAAGCTACAACTACTCTTTCACTGAGACTATCAATGACAGGTGTGGAATAAATCTTTCCCTCAGTTTTATAATGCCAAACCAAACTTGCATCTTTTGTATGGAGTGATTTGATCTCTCCATTGGTATTAGCCAAAATTAAAATATCATCAATCACTGCCAATCCTGCACCAATGTCACTATCATCCTGCCACTGCCATTCCTCGCTTACATGTTGACTAAAGGTTTGGTTAATGGCATAGGAAGGCCGTTCAAAATGACTGGAATCTCTGATGAAATCATGCTTCCTTAAGGGAATATTGTGCCATGAATTTTTGGTTTTTTTCAATCCTGCCAATCGTTCATTAAAACACATCGTATCCTTTCGAATACTGACAATATTAAAACCACAAGTGTCTCTGGATGTAGAAAGGTTGGATCGGCCCATTACACCTGGAATACCCTCGAAATCATAAATCTTATTCCTATGACCGTGGCCACATAAAACTGCCTGAGTATTCATTTGTTTCAGTAAATCGATTACTTCATACCAATTAGCCAATCCTTTATCCAGGGGATAATGATTCATAAAAATCACTGGTTGGTTCGGTTGAGTTTTTACAATAGAATCAAGCCAGACAATGTCTTCCCTGGGCACCATTCCTGGTGCCATTCGCATGTTAGGTCCACTATTACAACCCAAAAAGAGAAAACCCTTATGTTCAAAAGCAAACCGTTCACTGCCAAAGATGCGCTTGAAGCTTTCATTTCCACTTTCCGACCATTTTGTATCATGGTTGCCTGGTATTACATAATAAGGTTTTTTAAGACTATCCAACAGTAATTTGGCGGCCAATAATTCTGAATCCGAGCCCATTTCTGTAACATCACCGGTTACTACCATAAAATCGATATCTGGATGCTGGTTGATATCTCTTACAGTAGCAGACAGGTCATTTGCTGAATTTCTATTGGAGATATGAGTATCCGATATGAAAGCAAATGAAAACCTCGATTTATTTGTAGGTTCACAAGCCAAGCAAATGCTAAAAATAATTATGATATAAATTATATATAATGATATTTTCATTTTTTTTAATTTCAGATTAAAAAAACCCTTACCAGGACGTAAGGGTCTTTTACAAGTTCAAAGTAACATTTTTATTCATCCCAACCAGGATTCTGGGTCAGGTTTTCATTCAAAAGTAGTTCGGTACGAGGCAAGGGAAATAAATAATGTTTAGGATCTTCAAATTCTTTTTCCAGGTTGGGGTACATTACCACCTGACCACTGGTTCCATTTTCCAGATCGAAATCATTTCCAACAATCAGGTACTGGATTTCTTCCTGCGGATCTGGAATGGCATCTACCAGGGCAATGTCATCATTTCCATCTCCATCCAAGTCTATTTTTCCCATAGATGGAAAATACATTCCTTTAAAAGGTTCAGCCATCAGATGTGCAACTTTCCAGCGGATCAAGTCATCGTATCTTAATCCTTCCACTGCCAACTCTACTCTTCTTTCTCTTCTGATTTCCAGAATAGCTGCTTTTTGATTTCCGGTCACATTGCTATAACGAGTATCCAACACCGGGTCAATGGTTAAATCAGCCAGCGTCATATTGGGCATACCTACTCTTGCCCTGATCAGGTTGATAGAAACATCCAAATCAGCCTGGGTTAATTGTCCCAGTTCCGCCTTTGCTTCTGCGAAATTTAACAATACTTCTGCAAATCGGAAAACAGGCAGATCATTTACATTTTGGCTGAAGCCATCGTAAGCTGCTGACATCACATATTTTATATTTTGATATCCCGTTCGAGCATTATCAAAGTTGGGCACTAAAACAGTGCTATTACCTATACGGGTATAACCTGGTGTACGAATGGTTTGTGCCAGCCTTGGATCCCTGTTTTGTGTTTCTTCAGCAAAGGTCATTGTTTCATAACCAGGTTGATCTGTAAAGCGACTACCATCTGCCATTAGATAGGTATTAACCAAAGATTTGGTAAGACCAGGTGCAAGTAACGTACCTGTAAGAAAAGTACCATTGGCAGTATGTCTAACATCAAGCCCCTCATCAAATACCCTGGCCAAAATAACCTCATCCACATTCGCATCATCCATGATATATAGATTTGAATAATCAGTATCTGGATTACCGGTAGAATACAATTTAAAAGTACCATCCTGCATAATGGTTTGAGCTGCCTGAATGGCAATTTGATAATTAGGTTCAAAACTACCTGAACCATGGTATTTGCGATAGGCACCTTCATAAAGGGCTATTCTGGATTGTAGTGCCAATGCACTCCAACGATCGATAGTATTGGAAGGTGTGTTCTCGTAAATATTAGCTGAGGCAAACGCCAGATCGGCCATGACGGAATCCATCACCAACGACCGGGAATCGCGTGCTTTGAATAATAAATCAGTCTCAGTATTGTCAATGGTTTCACCATACCATGGTACATCGCCAAACCTCTTTACTTTATCAAAATAGAACCAGGCCCTGAAAAAACGGGCAATACCGGCGTAGTGATTTTTAACTTCATCATCAATATCCTCTGAGCGGTCGTAATTTTCCAAAAAAAAGTTCACCTCACGTAAGTAATCCCAACTCCAGCCTGCTGAGCCGGCATCGGTTTGCACCTGATGCAATCCCGCTACTACCTGATTGAAAGATTTGGAAGCCAGGTTGTCACTCTGTACATCCCCTTGAAAGATATCATTTCCTGGCAGATAAACATACAGGCTATTGATATAGGTTTGCAATTCTGCTTCTGTCTTAAAATAAGTTTGTGGTGAAACTTCTGCTAAAGGAACCCTGTCCATAAAATCATCATTACAGCTTGTTATTAGAATGATAATAGTGAATATATAGATTAATTTTTTCATTTTATTTCCTGTTTTTTTAATTAAAATGTGAGGTCAAGTCCAAAAGAGTAAGATCTTACGAAAGGATAGGTAGAACCATCACCCCAAACATGACTGGTATAAAGAGATTCCGGATCTACCGGCATAATTAAACCTGTGGTTTCCCATAGATTTTCTCCACTAAAATAAACTCTCAGATTGGCAATACCGATCTTTTCCATAAGTGTAGCCGGCAATGTATAACCAATTGTTAAATTTTTAAGCCGGAAATAGGAAGCATCCTGCAAGTAGCGTGTTTGCTCAAGGTCAAGTTCTCTGCCATCGGCTAAAGCGATGTAAGCTTTCAACCTTGGGAAATAGGCTTCAGGATTATCCGGAGTCCAGGTATTGTCCACTAGATGTTGAAGTGGCGTATTGTTAGGTCTGTTAAACACACTCCAGAAATAAGAAGCCTCCCGGGTTGGATAGTAATCTCGTTGCCCAATGCCCTGGAAGAAAAACGACAGGTCAAAATTATTCCAACGCAGATTGGAAGTAAAACCATAGCTGTAACGTGGTTCCCTGTTGCCGATGATATATCGATCTCCTGGGTTATCCACAGTATTTTCACCAAAATTCACAAAACCATCATTGTTGCGATCTGCAAATTTTAAGTCACCAGGTTTTATTTCCGCCGGACGTCGCATCAGCACCGATTGATCCGCATGACTTTCGACATCATCTTCGCTCTGGAAAAAACCAAGCGTTTCATATCCCCAAATTTCTCCAAATTGCTGACCCTCGTAAAAGTCACCAAGAAATCCATTGGGATTATCAAACCTGGTAATTTCAGCTGTATAATCAGAAAGAATAAATCGAGTATCAATAACTAATGGTTTTCCACCCAAATTAATTTCATCATTCCAGCCCAAAGATAATTCCCAACCTTTGGTTCTTAGATCAGCTGCATTTTCCAGCGGTTCATCTGTACCCAATACGGAAGGTAATGTTTGTCCTTTGGTCAGCATATTCCTGGTATCCCGTATGTAATAGTCAAATGTCAGATTCAATCGATTGTCTAATAGACTTACATCCGTACCGATGTCATAAGTAGTGGCTGTTTCCCAGGTTAAACTTCCGGAAATTAAACCTGGAGCTCCGATAGCCAGTGGCATTTCATTATTAATAATTACCGGTGAAGTAAAAGTTGACATGGTGGGAATATATGGATAATAATTACCAGCCAAATTCTGATTGCCCAGTGAGCCATAAGATGCTCTCAATTTCCATTCAGAAACCACTGATTTCAATGGACTAAAGAATTGCTCTTCGGAAATACGCCAACCAGCGGAGACTGAGGGGAAAAAGCCAAATCTTTCTTCTTCAGGAAATCTTGAGGTTCCATCGTAACGGCCATTGATCTCTAAAAGATATTTATTGGCAAAACCATAATTCAATCTGAAAAATACACCTCTCAACGCCCATTCATAAGCATCGCTGGAAACCTGTATATCTCCTACTGCCAGCCGGATAGCATTAAGTTCATCACTCACCAGATTTTCCCGGCGCATGAAATTGTAATTGAATTGTCGCAATTCCTGGTTGTAACCAAGCATTGCTTTGAAGTCATGGCGATTAATACTTTCACTATACTCTGCATAGGCATTAATTACCTGATAGTAATTGTCAGTAGTGGATTCATGTACCCGATTGGCGCCCCAGTTAAAAATACTGCCTGGCGTGGTACTTACATTATCCAATTGTTTGAACCGCTCATTATGACGATAACCATCATTTTGATAGGTATAATTGGCTATGACATTCAACTTATTTTTAAGAAAATTCATTTTTAAACCAATGGTATTCTGCAGCAAATTTTCCTGTTTCACACTTCTGCCGCCGTCCTGGAGAAAACCTATAAACCGACCTCCGGTAGTCCAGGTACCATCAGGATTTTTGAGTGGGAATTGCGGATTTCCCAATACCGCAATATAGCGCCAGATGTCTACTGAATTTCCCCATAAAGAAGGAAAATCGGAAATTCCCCGGTTATACATCAGGTTGTTGTTGATAGATAGCCAATCGTTTACCCGCAGGTCAATTTTCCCTCTGAAGTTGTAGCGTTCAAATTGATCTGCATCGTAGTTAAATACACCCTGATGGCGCAAATATCCACCGGAAAGAAAATAACTAAGATTTTCTGAGCCTCCGTTTAAACTCAGGTTATGCTGCTGCATGGGTTGGGAAAAATCATACATTTCCTCGATCCAATCGGTATTACCTGCATACAGATAACTTTCACCATTGGCTGAAATTCTTACAGGCTCCAGGGAGAGATCTTGTGAACGTGCCTGGGCAAAATCCAAAGCCTCAGCCGAAAATGTAGAAGCCCCATCCCAGGCCAAACGAGCATCATGCATCAGACGCATACCCACATAAGGATCCGTAACTGCTTCAGGTAGAATGGTTGGTTTAGTGAAGGCGACGTTCCCATTGTATGATATCCTGGGAGCCTGCTCTTTGGGAGCCTTTGTGTTGATCAGAATAACGCCATAAGCACCACGAACACCATAAATTGCTGCAGAAGCAGCATCTTTTAATACTGAAACACTTTCTATATCCCTCGGATTGAGCAGTGCTAAAGCATCTGATTGACTGGGTACTCCATCAATCAGGATCAATGGTTCGCCACCATTAATGGATGTGATCCCACGGATATTAAAATTAGCCCCTGCACCTGGAGTCCCATCGTTAAAGGTAATGTTGAGATTTGGAACCAACCCCTGCAACGCTTGGCTTATATTGTTAACCGGTCGGTTTTCTAATGCTTCAGCTTTTACCTGATCCACTGCACCAGTTAAATTTACCTTCTTTTGGGTACCATACCCAACTACCACAATTTCGTTCAGACTGGTAACATCAACAGACAATTGAACATTTATTTCTGATCGGTTATTGACGGGTACATTGATCGTTTTATAACCTACATATGAAAAGTTCAGCTCACTCGCATCTTCGGGTATTTCAAGAAGATAACCGCCATCGATACCGGTAATAGTTCCAATATTACTCCCGGAAACTACCACATTGACACCAGCAAGCGGTTCATTTGTCTCAGCATCAGTTACTTTTCCACCTAAAGATTTACTTTGAGTAATGAATTTCTCTGTAATTACTGCATCTTCTGACTGGAACTTATTGACCATAATATTCTTGTTGATTCTGACAAAAGAAACATTTACCTGTTTAGATATGCTCAACAAGATCTGCTCCAGATTCGCTGGTCCATTTAAATCTACTTTTTTAAAGGTAGGAATATGGGATTCCAGATATACAAATCCCAAACCTGTTTCCTGGTTAATAAGATTGAAAGCTTCCTTTAAAGTTGTTTTCTGTGTCTGGATCACAACCTGAATATCCGCAACCTTACGATATTTATTCTGCTGATTGTTCTGGCCATGAGATCCGGAAATGGCCAGGGCCATCCCGAAAAAAGTCATCTGCACTACGAGTCCAATAAATACATGTCTGGACATTTCAATGATTTTTGAAAGTACTCTTTTTTGCATAATTTTGTTAAGATTATAGTGAATGTTTGAATTTACTATGTTTGGGATGTCGGGCCGCAATCCCGTTTCACCCCTGTATTAGGGTTAGTGTATTTCCAGTACACTAACCCTATTTTTTGTTTTATTTCATAAGCAACCTTTTCCTTTAAGTTTTACATTTGTATTATTCATTTCGTATTGAAAATCACTTACCATTTCGATGGATTGTAATACAAATTCAAGAGATTCATTTTCGAACCTGCCACTGAATCTGCATTTTTCTATCTGTTCAATTTCGACAATAAAATTTACACCATACCATAATTCAAGTTTTTCAATTACCTGCTCCAACGGTTCGTTATCAAAAATAAGAAGATTTTCAAGCCATGCAATTTGAAATTCAGAATCAAAATTTTCAATATCTAATTCATTGTATTTACCATTGAATGTCAAATGCTGATTTGCCGCTACTAAGGTATCTGACAAAAAACCATTTTTATTAGGATAGGAAAATCTGACAATACCTTCTGTCACGGAGATTGCTACAGGCTTTTCTGATGAATAATTATTCAAATTAAAAGCAGTACCGACAACATCTACCATATAATCGCCTGTGCTTATAGCAAAAGGTTTATTCTTATTTTTAGAAATCTTACAATATGCTTCGCCAAATAAGGTAATCCTTCTTGTCTCCTGATTGAAATTAGTGGCATACTCAAGTCTTGATCCGGCATTCAAATGCACTACACTGTTATCAGGTAAGGTTACCACTTTCTTTTGTCCTGGATTGGTAGTAATCACGATCAGCTCAGGTTTCGGTACAGGAGAGTTAAAAAAACTAATGCTTAGCCAATAAGAGATAAAAACAAAACTAATAGCTGCTGCTATAGTAATAAGCCTTCTCCTACTTTGTAATTTCAAATCGTTGTTTTTTGATTCATTAATTTCAATTGTAAGGCTTATCCTCTGAAAAATCTCCGCATGTTTATTATTTTTGATTTTGTTAAAATCTTGTTTG
Source organism: uncultured Roseivirgaceae bacterium (assembly GCA_964592475.1). Classification (GTDB taxonomy): domain Bacteria; phylum Bacteroidota; class Bacteroidia; order Cytophagales; family Cyclobacteriaceae; genus CAZQEZ01. The sequence goes on along the minus strand of CAZQEZ010000095.1, from coordinate 7,800 downwards.
GAAATGATCTGTTGAATTGCATCTTTTTTTATCCAATCATTCCACAAATAATCATAGGAACCAGTTTTGAGAACTGCTTTAATCTGTTCCAGCTCTTCAAGCGTACATTCATTCCTGATAAATTTTCTTATAAGTTCCCGTATATGCTTGTCGTTATTCAAATTGTCTTGTTTTTTACTATTATATCATTAATATCTTACATGATATGACAGGAAAAAAAAATTAATTTTTAGATAACTTGTGGTTAATTTGAGGTCATTATAAAATGCCCTGGAAATAAAGATAATCTTTGACCGATTTGAGAGAGCGCATCATTTGGGTATTGATGGTTCCTCTACTTAACCCCAATTGATTGGCAATTTCATCATAGGTGAGTCCTTGTTCTGAATGCAATTTAAATATTTGACGTCTTTTCGGAGGTAAGCGATCTATTGCATTATTAATTTCATTTTCTGTTTCTTTGACCAAGTAGTCTTCATCAGTCATTTTACAATGAATAGCGGCATCAATGATCTTATCAGTAATTTCAGATTCTTTACTTGCCTTTTTAATTAATTGAAACAGTTTATTTCGGGCAATTGTAAAAAGGTATGATTGTAAAGATAATGATTCATTGATATCTTTTCTTTTCTCCCACAAGACTACAAATGTATCATGTACGATATCTTCACTTATAGGGGCTGATTTTACAATGTTGGTGACATGTTGATATAATTTAGGATAGTATAAGTCATACAATTTACGGAAAGCCTGATGATCTCCCTGGCGAAAACTTCTAACTATATCGATGTACTCAACCTGTTGCATAAGGTTATTATTTGTATATACAAAAAAATGAAATTTTTAGCTTTTTTAATCATTCCTTACATTATAGATTTGTTAAATCAATTCTGGATAACATAATTTAAATTTAATTTGGCTTATTTTTGAATCTGAACAATGCTTTTATCTGAGTATTCTCTTTTTTCAATATACAAAAGATGCCCCTTTGCATCTACCACGGGGAATATGTGAACCGGAGTAAAAGTCACACTATATAGATCAATTTCAAAGTTTTCGATATCCACTTGCAGATGACCATAGTGCTTTCCGCCACTTATCAATTTCTGTCCTTGCCAAAGCTCAGGTTCATCCTTATGAGCAACCCACTGCTGCCATGGATTAACAAAACGAGGATCATCAGATTGCAAAGAATATCCAAAACCATCTCCAGCCACACCTGTATCAAAAAAATGGATTCCATCCACCAGCGAATGTTCGAACGATTCATTGTGTCCACAAAAAACTGCAACCACTCCACATTTTTTAAAATAGGGAGTATAAATTCTCATAGGAATTCCAGCCTGGCCAGAACTGCCACTGACCGACAAGGATAAACTATGACCACCGCTTGAATAAGGGATGTGGTGAAATTGAACAAATATTATTTGTCCCTCAGCAGAAGCTTCTTGCAATTGCTCCATAGTCCATTTCCATTGATCAGATCCAGGATTAAAATCCGGTAAATCATCACCAGGATAAGTACTTTTATTAATATTGATGTTGGTATCAGCATCGGTACTATCTGGTAACCCATTGGATGAATCCAATGTAATTATTGTGATTTTTCCATAATCTACACGATAGTAGCAATTTTGATAAGAAGGATTATTATTCGGGCCAGCATCGAAGTAGCTGATAAATTTAGCCCTTGAATTTTGCACGGCTAATGGATGATAACCTCCATTGCGTGCGCCGAAATTTTCCCAGTTACCAAAAGCCGGTAATACCGGAACATAACTGAATAGGTTATCAAACTTTCCAGCATTATGGAAAAAAAATTCATCCCAGGCCCTCTGATAACCACCTCCCTGTACCAGATCGCCTGGCATCAAAATCAAGTCAGGTTTTTGCTTTTTTATAAATTTAATATTTTCCCGGTAGCCCTCAGTTTCAGTCAAAAAATAATGCCTGACGGTATCAGGGCGGCCAGTACTTTCAGGGTGTTGACTTCCAGTTTGCCATTTGCGGTAAGTGTTTCTGCCAGCTGGATCTGTCTCCGAATCTGCCAATACAATCAAGCGAATTTTTTCATTCGATTCTGGTGTGGGAGCAGTTTTAAAATTTGCCTTATATACCTCATTCCCCTGTTTAACCAAAAATTGATAATGATTTCCAGCTTTCAAATTGTCGAACGTAACCGAATGTTTATAATTAAAATCAGAGAACATATCCGGAAATTTTTCATTTTCTTCAATTTCCAGTGCTGAATAGTTTAATGCTTCAATTAAAATCGGTTGACTGATTTTGGTTATGGTATCATGATCAGAATTGAAAACTTTTATTTCTCCTGGGTTAAAATCTTCTGTGATCCAGTTGATCGTTAGCTGATTTTGATCAGGATTGAGCAAATAAGGGTAAACTCTAAATTCCTGAAAATGATGTTGAGAAACCCCATAATTAGAAATTAATACAGCAACAATAAAAACAACCTTTTTTATGATCATTTTACTTTTTTTAAAATAATTCCGTTAGCAATAGCCCTTGCTCCTTTATGATCGAATGTTTTGTTATCAGATGGATAATTCAGTACACCTTTCTCTTGATTCCATAAAGTGGTAGAGCCGCCTCCATCCAGGTTAATGGCATCTTGGCAATCAAGTATATTTGATAATTGCTGGAGTTCGGGTATGGTCATTCCTGTTGCATTATCTTTATGTCTTCCATCTACCGTAATAAATAATAATTGCTTATCATCAGTGATACAAACTGCTGACCGGGGATGTCGGGTATTATTGAACTGATTGGAATCGATGGTAATAATTTGATCCTCCAGTTTCAACAGAGGCCCGGTAACCATAATGTCTTTGTATAAATTACTAATCTTTAACCAGTTTTTACCGGGATTTTTGATGATGGTTAATTCGTGATTGATAGCAACCGCTGAACGTCGAATGTGATCGGGGGCTTCATTGTTGGGTGGATTAATCACTTTATTATTTACTTGCATAAAGACCACCGAACCTCCTTTTTTCATATTAAAGAAAGTACCATTGATAGCAGCAATTGCATCCTCACGCTCAGCCAACTTGCTTAAAGTAATCCTGCCGGAATCCAGAAAAGAGATGGATGCAGCATACTCACCTTTCTGCGGCACACTTATTATATTAATGCTTTGTATTGAATGAAAAAGAGAATCATGATACTTTAGGTGGATCATTGCCGGATTGAGGGTATCACGTAACCATTTTAATTCTTCCTCAATTTGTAATTGGGCAAATGAAGTATTGGTGGCAGCTGAAAATAAAACACAAATAAAAACTAATCTTCTCATGCGGCAAAAATACCTTATCAAATTCCCGCTATGGCTTTTTCAGAATTTAATATTTTGTTAAATAATCAGTGTGTATTTTAATCTATAAATAATATGATAAGCCTGTCTATTATCATTTTATGTATCATATTTGGTGCATGCGAATTATCTTTATTTGTTGGTTAATTGCCTTATCAATCAAACTAGAGGCTCAGAAAAAACCTTTAAATTTAAAACTCACTCAACAGACTGATACTGTAACTACAGGTTTAATACACCATCATTATCACTCTGATACAATGGATGGGAGCCCCCTTAACATTCATCTTTTAGAAATTGATTTAAGCAAAATACGAGTGCAACATGTGTTGGCTATGGATCAGATAATCGGACAGGAAACAACCAGTCATATGTGTCAAAGGAGAGGAGCTTTGGCTGGTGTTAATGGAGGATTTTCCTTTTCTAATGATGCCTGGAACATTTATCATGGAGACCCAAGAGATTTTTTTATGATTAAAGGAAAAATTTTAAGCGAGCCTTATGCTACCCGTTCATCTTTTGGAATTTACTATGATACTCTGAAACGAAGAAGTATTCCTTTTTTCGATCGGATAGCATGGAATGGGATTGTAATTATTGATCAGGATACTTTTACAATTGATGGTATAAATAGAATAAAGGAAAACGATGAAATGATCCTCTACACTCCGGAATGGGGGAGCTCAACACTGACCACCGCCCCTGCACAGGAACTGATTATCAGGAATGATAGACAGTATCAGGTGAGTAATCATGGATCCTCTTCTATTCCTTCGAACGGTTATGTGTTAGCTTTACCCAATAATTTTAAGATCAAAAATAATTACCAAAAAATTGAAGTTAAGCATCTCTTTCATTCACTTTTGTCCCCGGCAAAGGAAATTAAATTGAAGAATACTAGCTATAATACCGCAGGACCGCTACTTCTTAATAATGGTAATATCATCCAAGAATATGCAGCAGAAGACATTTCATCCTCATTTATAAATACCCGGCATCCCAGAACTGCAGTAGGAATAAGCAAAGATGAAAATACTTTGTATTTACTTACCGTCGATGGTAGACAGCAAGCTTTAAGCATGGGCATGTCTTTGCCGGAGTTAGCTGGGTTTTTAAAAGATACTGGGTCTTATCATGCATATAACCTGGATGGAGGTGGTTCCACTACTATGGTCATCAACAATAAAATTGTAAACTCACCATCAGACCCACAGGAACGAAGGAGATGTGATGGGGTGTTGCTTTTTCCTTTACATAATTAAAAGTTATAAATTAAAAATTAAACTTTCCTGGATTAGTCAAGACCATTTTTTGCAAACCTGCTGTTAACATAGTGACCAGTCCGATAAAAAAAAATAAAAAAGATCCCGACCGTTTCATTCCCCTCATTCGTCAAAAGAGAAATTTCCAAAAAACATTAATTAAAAAGAAATGATGAATTTAAATAACAAAGTAGCGGTTGTTTTTGCCGCCAATGGTGCTATTGCCAGTGAAGTGGCAAAAGCCCTGGCTCAGCATGGAGCAGAAGTATTCTTATCCGGCAGAAATTTAGACCGATTGCAATTACTGGCAGATGAAATTAATAAAAACGGTGGTTATGCAAAAGCATATACTGTCGACGCACTGGATGAATCACAAATTGACTCGTTCATTACTGAGATTGTTGCAGAAAAATACCGACTGGATGTGGTTTTTAATGGTATAGGATTAAGAGCAGCGGAACTTGATTATGGCACTCCCAGCACCCAACTTTCATTCGATAAGTTCATGATGGCCTTACAAACAAATCTTGGCAGCCAATTCCTTACCTCTCGGCTGGCAGCCCGGCACATGATGGCTAGTGGATCAAGAGGTACAATTATTACACTTACTGCCAGCCTTTCCCGGATCAAAGCACCACTTATGGCAGGCATTACAGCTGCCTGTGCAGGTATTGAAGGACTTACCCGATCACTGGCAGCTGAATATGGCCGGTCAGGTATTAAAGTGATTTGTCTTAATCCTACTGCTTTAATTGATACACGCACAATAAAGGAGACCAATGAACTGAATGCCAAAGCTGCAGGTATGCAGTCAGAAGCTTTATCAGAACAAATGAAATCAAATTATTTGCTGGGAAAAAGCCCTGAGACCAGAGATATTGGAGAGTTGGCAGCATTCCTGGCCTCCGATACCGGAGCGTTGCTCAACAGTCATGTAATAGATGCAGATTTTGGAACTTTTAATGTGATATGACAATGAAAAAAATATTTATACTTGGTAAGTGGAGCTTTACCTCCATGTTTGCTGTTTTCGGAATATTACATTTCGGACCCCTGGAATATAGCATTGGTTATGTGCCTTCCTTTCTACCATGGCCTGCTGTCTGGGTTTACTTTTCAGGAGTATGCTTAATTGCTTTCTCCCTAAGTGCCTGGTTAGGAAAAAAGGATCAGTTGGCTGCATTTTTATTGGCGATAATGTTATTACTTTTTGTTATTCTGATCCATATTCCAACTGCAATTTCAGGGAATTTTACCGGACTCATTGCTATATTTAGAGATCTGGCCATGAGTGGAGCTGCATTAATGTATGCCAGCGCTTTTGCCAAAGATAAAGTCTTCAGTCTATGAAAAGTGCAATGATATATGAATTTGGACCTGTAGAAGATATTAGGGTAGAAGAAAAACAATTAATTGGACCAGGTATGGATGAGGCATTGATAAAAATTGAGGCCTCCAGTGTTGGCTTCACCGATACATTAATTCGCAAAGGTATTTACCCATTATTGAAAAAAAAGCCGCCCTTTACCCTGGGATATGACTATGTTGGCAGAATTGAATCAGTGGCAGAAAATAATTATGGCGTCAAGCCCGGACAAAGAGTAACCAATTTAGTAATGACCGGCGGCAATGCAGAATATATAGTTGATCAAGTGAAAAATTTAATTACCATACCTGATGATATTCCGGCACCGGTAGCTGCTTCCTTTAGTGTGAGCGGCATCACAGCCTGGCAAATGTTTCACCGGGTGGCCCAGGTAAAACCCGGACAAAGAATCTTAATTCATGGAGCCAGTGGTGCTGTAGGTAATTTTTTGCTGCAGTTGGGAAAATTATTTCAATGTGAAATGGTGGCTACTGCTTCAAAGAAAAACCACGCTTTTATAATGCACTTTACTGCTTCTGCGTTGGATTACCAGCAAAAAGACTATTGGCAACAATTACAAAAAGCAGGCAAAGAGGGTTTTGACGCTGTTTTTGATTTTACTAATCAGCGAAGCTTCAATACATCTTTTAAATTATTGAAACCCGGTGGAATCCTGGTGACTTATGCGGTGTATTCGTCGGCATTATCAATCCGGAAAAAAAATTTTTTAAAATTTCTTAAGTTTGGTATTGACTTCGGGAAGTTGATGTTGAAAATAAAATACTGGTCCGCTTTTACTAATCAACATGCCGCTTTTTACGGTATCATGGATAGTAAAAAAGCCCAACCCGTAAATTATAAAGAAGATTTTGAGAAATTATGTCAATGGTACCGTGAAGATAAAATTAAGCCTGAGCTTACTATTTTTCCATTGACAAAAATAAAAGAAGCTCATGAATTACTAAGCAGGAGAATGAATCGTGGGCAAATTGTAATTGTTAATACAGAGCAAAATGAAAGACAATACTTTACAAAAAGCCATTAATGGCGACATCAATGCTTTCCAGCAATTGTTTCTGGAAGTTCAACCACAGCTGAAGTCATACCTTTACCGCTTACTCACTGATAGAAATGATGTGGAAGATCTGGCCCAAGATACTTTTGTGAAAGCCTATGATAAAATAAACACATTCAAAGGAGACGCTAGTTTGAAAACCTGGGTTTTTCGCATTGCCACTAACCTGGCCTATGATTATTTGCGTAAGCGAAAACGCTGGCCGGTGGACGCCCAGGATAAGAGTAAAGCATTGGCTATGTCAACACAACCTATCGTGGACGCATTTATGCAAGTGCATCAATATTCCACTTATGGAAAATACGATGTAAGAGAACACATAGACTTTTGTTTTACCTGTATAGCCAAAACCTTGTCTATAGAACAACAATTAGCACTGATCCTGAAGGATGTGTACGACTTTTCCCGACAGGAAATTTGCCAGATTTTGGAAAAATCGGAAGGGGTGGTGAAGCATCTACTGTATGATTCGCGCAAACTGATGATGGATATCTTCGATCAGCGGTGTGCTTTGATCAACAAAAACGGGGTATGTCACCAATGCACGGAGTTGGCAGGTATTTACAACCCCAGGCAAACAAAAAGAGAAGAATTAATGAAAATTAAAATGGTGCAAGAAGCAGATAAAGTGGGACAACGGAAATTGTACCAGCTGCGTAGCCAGTTGATATCAGCCATTGACCCTTTGCGTAGTGAAGGAGCTGACATGCAGGATATCATTATGCAATGCACACGTCAATCCATTGGAGAAAAAGAGACTTTTAAA
>CAZQEZ010000094.1:0-16453 GCA_964592475.1 uncultured Roseivirgaceae bacterium | reverse complement strand
TGCAGCGTATCCCGATCCAGAAATGCCCAGATTAGAACTCAGTGAACCAAAAGGCGAGCCAATTTCAATATAGGAGATACCGTCGTGGAGTGATGCCCACAAGTTTCCGATTTCATCCTCATAAAGATGATTCACCGTTTGATCGGCCATTCCACTGTTTTCGCTTATTTTCTGTACCAACTTACCATTGCTGGCAATAATATAAATACCTTCATTTTGAGTGCCAATGGCAAGTTCACCATTACTTAAACGCAGTGCACAATTAATCAGGCTTGTTTGCAAATCGCCATTTATTGGTGAATTCCAGGGGCTGATTATCCCATTTTCATATAAAAAAACACCATTGCTATGGGTGATTATCAGAAATTGGTCTTTGCTCAAAGGCAACATACTTCTCACGCTATAACCGGCAAAAAAATCACCCCCGGGTATTAAATTAAAATCCCGATCATTATCTAACTGGCAAAGTCCCTTTTCGGGAATATGCACATAGATAAGATTATTGAAGTTAAAAGAAAACCCAATGGGTTGACCGGGATCAATGATCTCTATAGCATCATTTTCATACTTTAATACATGCCTGAATGTACAATAATAGATGGCCGAGCCTACTTTAAAAACAGACCAGGTTTCATCAATGGGGAATTGTGGAGGAAGCAATTTGACCAGGCTATAGTACTGCAGAAAGCCTTCTTTATTTCTTTGGTAATAGCCAAATTCACCCTGGGCACCTATATAAATTTTGCCATTACTGTCAATAGTAAGACTGCGAACTTTTGTTCCATTGGCTACAGGTGATGTGCGCCATTCATGACCATCGTATTCCATCAGTCCGCCATTATTACCCACGTAAATAATGCCGTCATCGCTAATGCCAAAGGTCCAGTTTTGCATGCCGGCATGATATTCTTCAGAGGTATAGGAAGATATGAGAGGCAAACTATACAGTGATGTCTGACCATTTGCATTTAGCAAAGCAATGGGCATTAAAAAGATAGTAATGTAAAAATACTTTATAATATTCATTTTGTATAATTCATGTGCTGAGTTAAATATAATGTGCAATATAGCTTATAAACGCTTTGAATACAATTTATTTTACTGTTTGATGTATTTTAGATGTAGTGCTATAACTTAAGTGATGTAATAATGTAGTAAAGTAAAAGCAATCTTTTAAATTTTAAACTGTTAAAAATGCAGTAGTTAAGGAGGCAAATATTTAATTTCCTTTAATGATTATGTTTAATTAAGAGATATCATGAATTCTAAAGATTTTGTTCATTTTATAAATTATATTTAAATTCGCTTTATATTTCAATCAATACCTATTATTTTTTATTGGGTTTATTATCTAAAGTCATGAAATCTGATTTTTCGAAATTACTATTTGACAATATAAATGAAGGCATAGTAATAGTTGAACCAGGTGGTAAAATACTAAAAACCAATCGTGCTTTCTATGCAATTAACGGCATTGAGGAACCGTTTGATGAAAGTTATTCAATTTATGATAGTAAAAATCATTTCCGTCTTCATGATTTAAATGACAAAGAGATCTCCTTTGAAGAGTGGCCGGTTTTTAAAGCTTTGAAAGGATTATTTCTAACTGACACTATTTATAAAGGCACTAACCTGGATAATGGGAAAAGCTTTTATGGACATTTCTATACTTCGACCATTAAGATAGATCAAAATAAAGAGGATGCTATCCTGATTTCTATTACTGATATCACCAATTATATAAAAGCAAAACAAACCATTGAGGAAAAAGAAAAGCTACTTTCTTCGATTATTAATAATTCGCGAGATGGAATCCATGTTTTGAACCTGGCAAAAGGTCACTATGACTTTATGAGCCCGGCCCAATCAAAGCTTACAGGTTTTCCCATCGAAAACCTGATGTTCAATCTGGAAGAGGCTGCCAGTCGCTTACATCCCGATGATGTGGATAAGGTAAATCAATACCTGAAAAAGGTAGCCAGTAAAGAACTACCTGATAAGCCAATGGAGTATCGCTGGAAGGTAAAATCAGGTGAATATCGATGGTTTAGCGACAACCGTAATGCCATATTTGAAAATGGAAAACCGATAAAAATCGTGGGGTTGAGCCGGGATATCACTGAAAAGAAAAAGTATGAAGAGGAGCTTAAAAACCTGAATGAATTGCTTACCGATGTGCTTTATCTGACAGCTCATGATATTAAATCACCTATTGCGAATATAAAGATGATGTTGCAATTGATGGAGGAGGCAGAAGAAGACCTTCATTTGTATTTACCGAAATTGAATCACTCAGTCACCCTTTTGGAAAATGTGATCGATGGTATTTTTGAGTTAACTCAGGCCCAGGTAAATAGTGATATTAAAATAAGCAAAGTCAATTTAAAGGAAGAAATAGAATTAATACGACTAGCCAATCAGGCAAAACTTGATGATTGTGCGGCTATATTTACCACTCAAATTGAAGAAGGGTTTTCTTTCCATTATGTATCCCAATATATTAAAAGTTTACTTGGCAATATGATCAGCAATGCCATTAAATACCGTGACCCGGCAAGAGCCCTGAAGATAATAGTGGCCGCTGAAAGGTTGGGGCAGCAAGTAAAAATTACTATCAGAGATAATGGAATAGGTATGGATTTAGCAGTTGTTGGCAGTAAGCTGTTTAAACCATTCTCCAGGTTTACCAATAAGGCAAAAGGCACTGGACTCGGTTTGTACCTGATAAATAACCTGGTGAGAAAAAATGGTGGACAAATAGAAGTAGAAAGTGCTCCTGGACAAGGTACTGCTTTTATTTGCTACCTCCATGAATATAATCCTCCGCTAAAACCAACTGATAGCCGGGATAATGAATCTACTCTGCTCGCGTAAATTATTTTGACGATTTGTAAATTTGTTATTATATTATCATTCAGCGCCTTAGGTGTCAACCGATGAATCCGGCAATTCGATCATTGGAAATTTTTTTTAGCTTTTATTGATTATCTGTTAGCTTTGTAAAATATATACGTAAGATATTCTTGATTAGTGAATTATATTTGCACCCTTTAAAAGTGATTAAGTTCTCCGGTGATAAAATTTCAGGAGTTTCAGGAAGAATGTTGTTGTTTCTTTTCTTGCAGCAGCTTTTCTTCACATTTTGAATTTATGGAGTTTATTTTTTAAGGAACTGTCTGTACCTGTCAGACCTAAACGATACTAACTAAGCATGAAACAACTAAATCTTTTCGACAACTTTGATACTATGAATCCTAAAAATAAATCGAAGTTGGTAAAATCTTTGGTGGTCGAGGTGGATAAAGAAAGTCCGGCATTAAAAAGGCTGAAGCGTAACTTTACCAGCAGGCTTGAAGCTATCCCTAAGCTAAAAAAAGAAATTGAGAACCTGCATAAAAAAATTGCTCAATTGAGCCAACTTTACAATAAGGAGATAAAACCTGTTGCCGATAAAATAGATAAAGGTCAGGATCAGGCGCTGGCAATATTAGACAACTTGTATCAACGAAAATCCTTTACCCAAAGTGAAAAGGTGAGCCTGCAGGAAAAGATAATTGATATACTGAATGACTTAACCCAAAGTGGCTATCAAGTGGATGAAAAGTATATGAAATATTATACCATTGGCGATTTTAAAAACCAGGTAAAAGAATTTTTTGCTCAAATGACCGGCAAGAATATTGATTTGGATGATTTCGTGGGGCCCGATAAAATGACAGACGAGGAAATTAAAGAAAAATATGCAGATCAATTAAATGAAGATGAAGAAAATACGGAGATAAATGAACAGGAGCTTTCCGATAAGAATAATCAGCATGAAGCATTTGATCTTCATATACAAAAATTGTATAAATCTATGGCAAAAAAAATTCATCCTGACCTGGAAATGGATGAAAAAAAGCGTAAGGTAAAAGAGAAACTTATGCAGGAATTGACCAACGCCAAAAAAAATCAGGACGTTTTTGAAATGATCACTTTAAAACTAAAAGTAGATCAGTATTACGATGAACAAACAACTATAGATGAACAATTTCTCCATGAATATGCTGAAAAACTTTTAAACCAAAAAAAGGCGCTGGAAGATGAAATTTATTTAATAAAAAATTACTCCGGCCACCAGTCCTGGTTATACCAAAACTTCCATACTACTCATCCGAAAGGCATTCTTAATAAAATCAACGCTTATAAAGAAGAACTAATGAATAATTTACAGTACCTGGAAGATTTGATTGATGCAGGCGCTTCTGTAAAAAAAATGAAGTCATTTCTAAAAGATGAGCAGGAGGAAGATGATTTCTTTGAAAACTTTATTTTTATAGAAGATGACGAAGATGACGACTGGGACGATTAGCTTATTTACTAAAGTTTCGCACCAGAATCGTATTTTTAAGGTGGGAAACTTCAGTTATTTAGAATTTTAGAATAATCTCACTCAGGTTATCCTGCCGGTCCAGGTTTAATTTTCTTTCTTTAGCCTGTAACGGGCAATCTCTTCACCCAGGATGGAAATGTTCAATTCCTGTACAATTTCCTAGCTGTCAGATTCATGCGCAGATAGGCTGCCAGTTATTTCCAGCCTGACCAGACTGGAATAACTGTAGGTAACCCTCTTTATTTCTTTCATAGTATCCAAATATTTCCTTGAGCCCCAATATAAATTTTTCCATCGTTGTCGATGGTAAAACTCCGGACTTTGGTACCATTGGCGACCGGAGAGGTTCGCCATTCATGACCGTCAAATTCCGGAAGCCATGCATTGTTACCCACCTATATATATAATACCATCACTACCAATACCCAAAGTCCAGTTTTGCCTCCTGACTGGTATTCTTCCGAAGTGTAAGATAAAATCAATGGGAGACAGTATATGGAAGCCTGGCCATATAATTTTGGTAAGGTAAACAACAGTAAACCCAAAGTAAGGTTAAATGTGTATATTGTTTTCATTTTGTATAATTCAGGTGCTGAGTTGAATACTATGTGCAATTTAGCTTATAAACGCACTGAAAGCAATTTATTTTACTATTTGATGTATTTTTGATGTAGTATAAAATCATAAATGATGTATTAATGTAGTATAGGAAAAACAATTTTTTAAATTTTAAACTGTTAAAATTGCAATGGTTAAGGAGGTGAATATTTAATTTCCTTTAATTATTTAATCAATAAATTATAAATCCCATATTTATGAAGAAAATTATTTTATTATTGATTTGTTCTCTTACTTTTTCTGGATTATTTGCCCAGAATACTGTACGGGGAACTGTCACAGGTGAAGGCGAGGCCTTACCGGGAGTTAACGTGCTATTAAAGGGTACAAGTAAGGGAGTAGTAACTGATATCGACGGTTCCTATTCCATTGAAGTACCAGGCGAAGATGCCGTATTACAATTTAGTTACATTGGTTTTAAGCCAAAAGAAGTAACAGTTGGTAACAGATCTCAAATAGATGTTACCCTCGAAACCGATCTTCTGTCACTACAGGAAGTAGTAGTGGTCGGGTATGGTACTACAACTAAAAAGGAAGCTACCGGGGCAGTGTCTGCGGTAAATTCCGAACAAATTGAAAAGCTGAATCCTCAGCGGGTTGATCAGGCCTTGCAGGGACAAGTTGCCGGAGTAAATATTAATGCAGCTTCCGGTTCTCCGGGGGGAGCTTTCAATATTCGTATACGGGGTATCACAACCAATGGAAACAACAACCCATTGATTTTGGTGGATGGTATTCGATATGATCCTGCGGGACTCAATGCTTTGAATCCTAATGACATTGAATCTATCAACGTTTTAAAAGATGCCACCGCGGGTATATATGGAGTACAGTCTGCTAACGGTGTGATCATGATCACTACCAAGAAAGGTAAACTTAACACAAAGCCTAAACTTAATTTCAGCGGTTATTATGGTGTCCAGGAAACTACCAATAAACTGGACCTGCTTAATGCCAGGGAATACGCCGTTCTCAAAAATGAAGCTTTTGCCGCCGGCAACCAAACCCAACCATTTAACAATGTAGCATTAGGTGAAGGTACTGATTGGCAGAACCAGGTTTTCCAAACAGCCCCCATCCAGAATTATAACTTAACCGTAACCGGAGGTTCTGACAAAACAAGTTATTCTTTCGGTGGCTCATATCTCGATCAAGAAGGAATAGTAGGTGGACCTCAAGCTTCATTCAGAAGATTAAACGCCCGCTTAAACTTTGTTACTGAATTGGCACCCAAGGTTAAATTAGAAAATGTATTGCTTTATACCAATGAGCAAAGAAAAACTTTGCCCGAGTTTTCTATAGGTTCTGTGCTTTACAATGCTGTGAATGCTTATCCAACTGAAGGGGTTTTCCAGGATGATGGCAGCTATTCATATTTGGGGCTGGTAAATGATGTAATCAATCCAGTTACGCAAACGGCAAACACCTACAATGATAACGTAACGAACAAAATTGTGGGCAAGCAGGAAATCACTTATGATATCAATGATGATTTTACTGTAACAGGTCGTGCCGGCTATAATTATGCTATTTACGATGGTAAATTCTTTTCTCCCCTGGTTTATTACGGACCTGGTAAAGCACAAAATACAGCGCTGGATGCTAATTTGACGCCAATAGATGTAAATATTATTGAAGATATAGACATCCCCCGATTAAGTAGTGTTACGGAAACCAGGCAAACATTCCTCGATTATAACTTTGAAGCGTTCGTCAATTATCAGCGAGTCTTTAATGATGCGCATAATTTTAAAGCCACTTTAGGTACTTCTTTATTTGGTACATCAAATTCTGCTGTATTTGGAACTGCATTTGACATCCCTTATAATTCATGGGATTTCGCCGACATTAGTGCAGCTGATGAAAATAATTTATTGAATAATTCCAGCTCATGGCAGAACCGCACCAGGCTAATGTCCATCTTTTTACGAACTGAATATTCCTATCAGGAGAAATATTTAGCATCATTCATTATCAGGAGAGATGGTTCCAGCAATTTTGGACCTAACAACAGGATTGGATACTTCCCAACTTTATCAGCTGGTTGGGTAATTTCTGAGGAAGATTTTTTCAACCCCGGCTTTATGGATTTTGCCAAAGTAAGAGCCAGTTTTGGCGTCACTGGAAATGACCGTATTCCTCTATTTGCTTATCGAGGGTTACTTGAAGGCGAAGGAGTTTACGTTTTCAATGATCAATTATCCAATGGTATAGCTTTCAGTCAATTGGGTAATCCCGATTTAAAGTGGGAAACTACCAGCCAGGCCAATCTGGGTTTGAATTTAAGCTTTTTACAAGGAGCCATCAATCTTGATGCTGATTATTATATCAAAACCACGCGTGACTTACTATTTACTCCGGATGTTTCAGGTGTACTGGGTGCATACGGTGCCGGTAGTGCTCCTCCAGTGATCAATGCAGGTGATGTGCGAAACAGTGGTATTGATTTATCCATTGCTTACAACCAGCAGTTATCAAGCGATTTAAATGTAAATTTAACTTATAATTTCACTACTATTAACAATGAAGTGCTTGCATTACCTGAAGGTGTTGATTTTATAGAAGGAGGACCATTCGGCATAGGTGGAGTACAAGCCACACGAATGGAAGTTGGATTCCCCATAGGCTACTTCTTTGGCTTTGAAACAGAAGGAGTTTACCAAAATCAGGAACAAGTATCTGGCAGAGGAGTGGCGCAGCAACATGCTGAGCCAGGTGCCTTGATTTTCAGGGATGCTGATGGCGATGGTACTGTTGAATTTGGCAATAATGAAGATAAAGTAATGATTGGATCTCCCATACCTGATGTGACTATGGGCTTCAACCTGGGCGCTGATTACAAAGGGTTCGATTTTTCTGCTTTCTTCTACGCTTCCATTGGCAATGACATTCTCAGGAATTTCGAGCGTCAGCTACCTTATGCCAATTGGCTGGATTACCGCATTGCCCGCTGGATCGGAGAAGGATCCACTAATGAACACCCAAGGCTGACTACCGGTCCAAATAATAATGCCCAGTTATCTGATTACTTCATTGAAGATGGATCTTTCCTGCGATTGAGAAATATTCAACTGGGTTATTCATTGCCAGCAAACGTGATGCAAACGGTAGGCTTGAGCAATGCCCGAATTTACATTGCTGCCAATAATTTATTGACCTTAACCAAATACAGAGGATTTGATCCTGATTTTTCCGGGGTAGATCCATTAGCTTCCGGAATTGACTATGGATTTTATCCGCAAGCAAAATCTTATATGGTAGGTTTAAACCTTAACTTTTAATTGATATGAAAAACAATTTAATAAAAATATTAATGATCGCATTGCTCCTGCCAATTTCCTGGAGCTGTGACCAATACCTGGACATTGATCCTTATTACGCGCAGGATGCTGATAACTATTTCAATGCTCCCGAAGACTACGACCGGGCGCTGATTGGCGCTTACGATTTGCTGCAAACGTCCTGGATGAACCTTTGGATTGGCGAAATTGCCACTGCCAACGCCATTGCCGGTGGTGAAAGCCCGTTCGATACGGAAGGTTTGCACAACATTGATGCTATGATCCATGGTGGTGCCAACAACGAATTACGCAATGTTTGGCGCTGGAATTATGCCGGCGTTACCAGATCTAATTTCCTTTTAGAAAATAAAGACAAAATCGAGTTTGAAGGGAAAGATGAAATAATAGCCCAGGCACGATTTCTCAGGGCTTACTATTATTTTCAGCTGGTAAAATATTTCGGTGATGTTCCCCTGGTAGTGGATCAAAGGTTAGGCTTTGAGGAAGTAAGATCTATCCCTAGAACTTCTAAAGCGGAAGTATATGCTCAAATTGAAGCCGATCTGCAGGCCGCCGCTGATGTGCTGGACTGGCAGGTAGCTGAAAAAGGTCGCGTTACTAAAGGTGCAGCCCTGGCCTTACTGGGAAAAGTATACCTGTACCAGGACAAATTTACCGAAGCAGCCACCGTATTGGATCAGGTAATTGATGAAGGACCTTACGGTTTGTTCGATGATTATGCTACCATGTTTCGGGTAGAAAATGAAGATACCGAAGAAAATGTATTTTCCATTCAGTATACTGGTCTCGAAGGTGGTGATTATGATTGTTTCGTGTGCCTGGAAGGTAATCCGGCTGTTGGTTTCCACACGGTAAGAGGATACACCGGACCGATATATGTAGAAGGTAACAGCTATAACCTTCCTACGCAGGACCTGGTAGACGCCTTCGAAACTGGTGACCCGCGCCTTCCGGTAGCCATTCTGGATATTGAAGCTTTTGCCGCTGAAAATGAAGGAGTATCTTATTTGGAAGGCGGTGGCGGACACACTGGTTATTACAACAATAAGTATAGTAAAAGGGCTGATGAATTAGGGGCAAATGATACTGACCTAACCAGTCCCGTTAACTACCGGGTGATCAGGTATGCTGATGTGCTTTTGATGGCGGCAGAAGCTCATTCCCGCAAAACAAATCCTGATGAAACCAAAGCAGCAAATTATCTCAACCAGGTAAGATTAAGAGTTGATCTGGCAGGAGTGACTGTAACAGGTCAGGCCTTGCTGGATGCTATCTATCATGAGCGCCGGGTGGAATTGGCTGGCGAAGGATTGCATTTCTGGGACCTGGTACGTACCGGCAGAGCTGCCGATGAAATTGACGGCTTTATCGTGGGAACCCATGAAGTATTTCCTATTCCGCAGGATGAAATAGACCTGGCCGGAGGCAATTGGGATCAAAACAATGGTTACAACTAAAAATGAGAAACACAATGAAGTATTTAAATATATTATTAATTTTCGCGGTACTGGCTTTTTCAGGTGCCTGTACTGAAGAATACGAGCTCAGCGAAACTCCGCCGGTGGAAAGTGATGCTGATATCAATGTATCTCCAATAGCAGACGAAGCAAATAAATTCTTGTTTACCAACAACAATGAAGATGCTTTCATGAAAAAGTGGGAATTCAGCACCGGACAAATAGCTGAAGGCGACCAGGTAGAACTTTATGTGCCTTTTGCCGGTGATTATACTGTGAAACTTACTGTATTCAATGCCGGTGGTTCTGCTGAGTTTGAATCTGCTTTCACAGTAGATCAAACCGATCCTGAAATTTGTAATCAGGAAATGCTTGCTTTACTCACTGGTGGATGTGGAATGCCTGAAGGAAAAACCTGGGTAATCGATTCGGCCTCTGCCGGACACTTCGGCCTTGGACCTCCGGAAGCTACTTATCCTGAATGGTATGCAGCCGGTGCCCTGGAAAAATCTGGTGGAGGAATGTATGATGACCGTTATACTTTCTTTTTGAACAATTACAAATATGAAATGGTAACCAATGGTGACGTTTACATCAATGGTGGTCAGGCTCCTGATTTTCCCGGTGCTTTCGAAAGTGAAGTAGGAGACTTCACCGCACCTTTCCCAAATCCGGAAACAACCAACTATGTGCTGGATGATGAAGGTGATATACCAACCCTGACCATTACAGGGCAGTCATTTATTGGTTACTTTACAGGGGTGAGAACCTATGAAGTATTTGAGTTGACTGAGAATACGATGACCTTGAAATATCTGGATACCAAAAATGGACTATCATGGTTCTTACATTTGATACAAGAGGGTTACGATCCTTCACAAGGCGGTGGTGAAGTAGATCCCGTTTCTTTACCTATAGATTTTGAAAGTGCTGAACCTCAATTTACTCCATTTGGTAATAGTACTTTTGAGGTGGTAGATAACCCGGACAAGACTGGTATCAACACCAGCGACAGAGTGGCTAAAACTCTACACGGAAATGAAACCTGGGCTGGATTGTCTGTTGATTTGGGCGAAGCTATTGATTTTACTGCAACTCCTAATCTGTCCATAAAAGTATGGTCGCCAGTTACCGGAGATTTCTTGTTCAAGTTTGAAGATATTAGTGATCCACAAAATAATAATTTTGAAGTTACAAAAGCTATTCCGGTGGCCAGTGAATGGGTAGAAATCGTATTTGATTTTACCGGAGCACCGGCAGATCTGGCCAGATTGGTGGTGTTCCCTGGTTTTGGCACTTCCGATCCTAACGAGTTTTATTTCGATGATATCAAAATTTGGGAGCCCCCGGTTGAGTTTCCTATTAATTTCGAAAGCTATAATACCAACTTTACTACGTTTGGGGGAAGCTCATTTGAAGTAGTGGACAACCCGAATGCCAACGGAATCAATACCAGTAGCAGGGTAGCTAAAACTGTACACGGTAATGAGACCTGGGCTGGAATGTTGGTAGAAATGGAAAATAGTATTGATTTGGCTACTAATCCTATTATAAAAGTAAAAGTTTGGGCTCCTGTAACCGGAGATTTTCTACTGAAACTAGAAGATGCTACGGATAGCAATTACGCTGTAGAGCAAATACAGAATGTTAGTACTGCTAATCAGTGGGTAGAGTTGAGCTTTGACTTTACCGGAGAACCCAGTGATTTTGAGAAACTGGTAGTATTTCCCGGATGGGGTACTACCACCGACGAAACCTACTATTTTGACGATATCGTAGCAACACCTTAAATAGGACAATAAAAGGGGGAGGAGTAATTTTGCTCTCCCCTTTATTTAAACTTTAAACTATAGAAAATGAAGTGGTTTGCAAATTCCTTATTTCTGGCATTAATTCTTTTTTCAGCATGTGGTGAAGATAATCCGGTGCCGGAGGTAATACCTCCGGATAATCTTCAGCTGGAAGTCAATGTAAGCGAAAGTAATCCGGCCTTAATAACTATTGATGCTTCTGCTACAAATGCTAACTTTTATCGCTTTTTCATTGCAAGCAGCGATGTAGTGGAGCAAATTAGCGGCACTCTGCAGCATCAGTTTGCTGCCTCAGGCGACTACGAGATAAAAGTTCAGGCTCATACCACACCATCTGTCTATATTGAAAAAAGCACAACGGTGACCATCGATATTCCGGCTACTGCCGATAATGGATACACAACACCTTTGACTTATGATGGATATACCCTGGTATGGCAGGATGAGTTTTCCGGCAATGAGCTATCCAATGACTGGCAGCATGAAATTGGTACCGGTAGCAATGGCTGGGGCAATAACGAGCTTCAGTATTACCGCCAGGAAAATACCAGGGTTGAAAATGATTACCTGATAATTGAAGCCAGAAAAGAAAACTTTGGCGGCAGAAATTATACCTCTTCACGCATTGTTACCATGGGAAAACAGGCTTTTCAGTATGGCCGCATTGACATCAGGGCTAAATTGCCCGAAGGTCAGGGAATTTGGCCGGCTCTCTGGATGCTAGGATCTAATTTTTCTACGGCCGGTTGGCCGGATTGTGGTGAAATTGACATCATGGAAATGATTGGTGGTCAAGGCCGAGAAAATACGGTACACGGTACAGTGCATTGGGACAATAATGGACAGTATGCCAATTTTGGTGACAGTTACTCGCTTGCACAAGGTACCTTCAATGACGAATTTCACGTCTTTTCAATCATTTGGGATTCACAATCTATTCGCTGGTTTGTCAACGATGTTCAGTACAATCAGATTGACATCACTCCGGCTACTTTAAGTGAATTTAAACAGCAGTTTTTCTTTATTTTCAATATTGCTGTGGGTGGCAACTGGCCCGGAAGTCCTAATAGTACCACTTCTTTTCCCCAACAAATGTATGTAGACTATGTAAGGGTATTTCAAACCAATTAGATTTAAACAGTCAAAAGAAACTTAAAATGAATAGGATATTATTAATAGTGATAACTATTGCAGGGCTTGCTATGCTACTCCTAATAGGACTTGGCTTTACAGAAAATAAAATGCAGCTGGTTTGGGCCGATGAATTTGAACAAAAAACCATTAACAACAACAAATGGAACATCATTACCGGTAACGGATGCCCGGAATTTTGTGGGTTTGGCAACAATGAGTTGCAATACTACACCAGCGATCCTGACAATGTAACCATTGAAGATGGAAAATTGGTAATAAAAGCCAAAAAGGAAAGCATTCAAAACAATGGATTTACCAGTGCCAAACTGGTAACCTCACAAAAAGGCGACTGGCAATATGGTCGTATTGAAGTGAGAGCCAAACTTCCAAAAGGTAGGGGTACCTGGCCGGCCATATGGATGCTACCGACTTTGGATCGTCCATTGCAGTGGCCGATGGATGGTGAAATCGACATCATGGAACACGTTGGGTACAACCAGGGAATGGTGTATGGCACCATTCACACCGATAAATACAACCACATGAAAGGAACCCAAAAGTCTGACTCAATATTTGTTGAAGATGCTCACCAGGAATTTCATGTGTATGGTATCGAATGGGATGAAGACTCCATTACCTGGTTTGTAGATGATAAGCAATACCTGACGCTGGAAAAAGGAGATGAAGTGAAAGCAGGCTGGCCTTTCGATCAGAAATTTCACCTGATTGTAAACCTGGCAGTCGGAGGTAACTGGGGCGGTCGTCACGGCATAGCAGAAAATATTTGGCCGCAAACATTTGAAATTGATTATGTAAGGGTATATCAGTAAAATCCAGGTCGGGGAAATGATTTTTCTCCGGCCATTTTTATAAATAATTGATATTTGAAGTATCAATTATAAACCTTACCACATGGCGAATACATTCAACTTTCAATATAATTATGTCATCCCTTCGGAATTTGGCTTTGCGCAGAATCCTGATAGATAATTAAAATATTTTAAGAGTATATTCTGTCCTCTAGCTATTAAGGTTCGATCCATCTCATACTCCTTTTCAGGACAATCAAAATTCTTTTCTTAAACCTGAATGCAACCTCAGAAAATACCCGGAAATTCAAAATTTTACGAGTTTATTCAGAAATTGGGTAGTAATGAGACCGCTCAACAATAATTTCAGACCTTTCAAAAAAATTTTTAAATCATTTGTGCAACTAAAAGTTAACTTTAAACATCATATTATTAATTTAAAGCATAACAATCCGAAAATTAAGTCCGAATTTGTAAATTATTTATATTAATTAATCTATAATCTTGAAACATGAAATTAAAAAAGAACTATGTATTTGTTATTCTACTATTTCTATCAGTAAGTATGCTAAAAGCTCAAAGTATAGAAGGAGACTGGAGCGGAAAGCTTTCCGCCTCGGGACAGGAAATCCCTTTAATTTTTCACTTTTCGGGTGATGGAGATGCCCTAACTGCTACCATGGATAGCCCTTCACAGGGTGCCAGCGATATCCCCGTTGATAAGGTAAGCTATGCAGATGGTGAGTTGAGCCTTTCCCTCATGGGCGGGCAAATTGAATACATTGCCCAGGTAAAGGGCGAAAACATGGAAGGCACCTTTAAACAGGGAGGTGCTGAAATGGCATTGAACCTTAGCAGAGGTGAAATCGAAAAACCGGGAGACACCTCTTTACCCAGCTCTGATGAAGAATTAAAAGCGCTGGCTGCCAAAGAAACGGGAGATTATAAATACTCCGTTGCCGATTATTTCGCGAAACCTGCTTCCTCATCTTTTCAACTTTCACCCAATGGAACCTACATGAGCTATCGGGAAAAGGATGAAAACCTGAAGAACCATGTATATGTAAAAAACATCAAAACCAATGCCGTAAAGCGAGTGATTACTGAAGGTGAAGAACTCGTTCGTGGATATGGCTGGGCCAACGATAACCGCTTGATTTATGTAATGGACAAAGGCGGAAATGAAGACTATCACTTATTTGCTGTGAATGTGGACGGTGCCAATGAAAAAGAATTGACTCCTTATGAAGGTGTGAAAGTAGAAATTCTGGCTTTGCTAAAAGAAGATAAAGATCACATGATCATCTCCATGAACAAAAACAATTCACAGGTTTTTGATCCTTATAAGATAAATATAATCACTGGAGAAATTGAGCAATTGTACGAGAACAAAGATATTGCCAATCCAATTATGGGCTATGAATTCGACAAAGATGGGCACTTGCGCGGCTTTTTCCGACTAAAAGATGGGATTAACTCGGAGATGTACTACGCGGTAGAACCTGGCGATTACCAACTAATGAAAACAACCAAATGGGATGATACTTTCACCATCCTCAGTTTTGATTATGCCACCGACTATGCGCATGATGCCTATGTTATTTCTAATTTGGAGTCAGACAAAGACGAGATTTATAAATATGATTTGGCCCAAAACAAAATAGTTAAAAAATTATTTTCTACTGACGATTTTGATGCATCCGGAGCATCCATTTCCCGCAATAGAAATTGGGAACTTGATTACTTTAGCTATGAAGGTGAAAAATACCACATTATTCCGGTAAGTGATTATTATAAAAAATTACACGAAAGACTCAAAAAGGAGTTTCCTGATTATGATTTTTATCTAACTGACTATACCGATGATGAAAGTCAGTATTTGATTTATGTAACCAGCGATAAGTTGTATGGAAAATATTATTCCTATGATGTGGCCAAAGACGAAATCAAGTTATTGTTTGATCTAATGCCACAGTTGCAAGAAAAGGATATGGCAGAAATGCGTCCTATTTCTTTTATAAGTCGTGACGGTATTCAATTGCATGGCTATATTACCTTACCCAAAGAAGCTTTAGCAGGTAAAAAAGTACCTGTAATAGTGAACCCTCATGGTGGCCCACAAGGTGTAAGAGACTCCTGGGGCTTTAACCCTGAAGCGCAGTTGTTTGCCAGCCGGGGCTACGCCACATTACATGTAAATTTCCGGATCAGCGGTGGTTATGGTAAAGAATTCTTTCGTAGCGGTTTCAAACAAATCGGACGTAAAGCCATGGATGATGTAGAGGATGGGTTAAAATATGTTATTGAGCAAGGCTGGGTAGATAAAGACAAAGCCGCCATTTATGGAGGTAGCCATGGAGGTTATGCTGTATTGCGCGGACTCACCAAAACGCCTGATTTATATGCTTGTGGAGTAGATTACGTAGGTGTTTCGAACTTATTTACTTTTATGGAAACCATACCACCGTATTGGGCGCCTTACTTGCCTATTTTAAAAGCGGTTTGGTATGATCCTGAAATCCCGGAAGAAAAGAAAATAATGGAAGAGGTTTCCCCGGTATTCCACATGGATAAAGTAAAAAAACCGCTGTTTGTGGTACAAGGAGCTAATGATCCCAGAGTAAACATTGATGAAAGCGATCAGATTGTACAAGCCCTCCGATCAAAAGATATCAACGTACCGTATATGGTAAAATATGATGAAGGCCATGGTTTTGGCAAAGAAGAAAACCGTATGGACTTGTACTCAGCCATGATGGGCTTCTTTGCTATGCATTTGAAGTAAGACTGTATTTTATTGAAAACCACGAAAGCGAATTTCTTCGGAAGTTCGCTTTTTTTGTTTTTCTATGTGAAACGACCCGTCGACTAATTCTACTTATTATATTCTTTTTCTTGGCTCTATATGATTTATTGTGGAATATCCTTATTAGTAAATACAAGAAGACTT
>CAZQEZ010000093.1:12891-16643 GCA_964592475.1 uncultured Roseivirgaceae bacterium | reverse complement strand
GTAAACCGTACCGGTGTGCGGGTCAACGACGGCGGGTACTCCAATGCCTATTGCCATACAATCGGGGGTAAGCAATTTGCTGATGGAATGATACAATCCTTCCAATACCTCATTAGCCGCCATATTCCGGTTTACCGGAATGTAGCAGGTATCTTCCAAATTGCTTTGGGAAACCCGGGCTACCTTAATATTGGTGGCTCCCATATCTACACCAATTACTTTCATTTTTTTCTATCCTTCCTGGTATTCCTTTTTCAGGCTGATGGTTTTATTGGTTACCAACGGATTGGCCCAGAAGCCTACCGACAGGATAAAGCCAAGCGGCACAAACAGGAAGAACATTCCCCCTCTTAAACCCAGCATTTCTCCTATGCCACCAACAATAAAAGGTACCACTGCTCCGCCGGCGATACCGGTACATAAAATGCCGGAAAGGGAACCGTGGTGTTCCTTCACCGAGTTGAGTGCCAGCGAGAAGATGATAGACCACATAACCGAGATGAAGAACCCGACCATGGGGAACCCGATCAGGGCCATGCGGGTGGTTCCGGTAAGGGCAAGGAAAAGACTGAGCAGGGTAAGCAGGGTTGCCAGGATTAGTACCCTGCGGCTATCCATAATTTTCAGTACCCCCAGCCCCAGTACGCAACCCACGGTAAGCATCGCCCAGAAGTAGGCAACGGTTTCTGCTCCTTCTTTCTGAGCTGATAAGTCGTGGTACTCTACCAGGAACTGGGAAATCCAGTTTCCTACCCCCTGCTCGGTTCCCACGTAACAGAATATTCCGAGGAAGTAGAGCAGCGTCCATTTATTTTTCAACAGGTCGAGATAAGAGCTGGTTGTTCCTGCTTTTTCATCGGCCGTTTTCTCAAATTTCGGGTACCAGGTAACCAGCACCACAATGAACAGCGCAAGGGCAATAGCGGCAAACACCACGTAGAGCGAAACCCAGGGCAGGTTATCGGGAACCAGGCTGCGAAGGGTTCCTCCGATACCGGCCTCCTGAGTGTCGTCGACAAGATACTGGTATAAATAAGGACTAATAAAAGAAGCCAGCCCGAACACCAGCTGGGCCAGCACCGAGTTAAACGCAAAGTGTTCTTCGCCTCCAGCCACCCGCAACATAGGGTTAATGATTACCTGGAGCACGGCCATGCTGCAACCGAGACTAAACAGCGTAATGGTAAACACCATGTACCCTGGTACCAGCACAAAGCCCAGCGAAGCAATGATCATTACTAAAAAAGAAGCGCTCAGCAATGTTTTTTCAGCGTACTTTTCCGAAAGGAAACCGGCCGGGATCGACATTACCCCGTAGGCAATAAAAAAAGCGAAAGGCAGCAACCCCGTTAAGGTGAGACTCAGGTTAAAACTGTTCCTAACGTCGACGATAATTGAATTTAAAATATTGGTGATGAATGATATAACAAAAAATATCAGCATCACCAGCGCAATGATGTGGATGTAACGCCTGGTAGTGGTACTGCTTTCGCTCATAATGAATTGCTTTAGCTGTTCTTCTGGAATATACTAGCGGTTGTTCACACCCAGCATGGGGAACATACTTCTGATCTCCTCATCGGAAGGCTGACGGCCGTATTCACAAATTTCGAAATACTCCACGTAGTTTACCTCTTTTTCAGGATTAACATCTGGATACCATTTGTTTACTGCGGCTATTTCTTCTTCACTCCAGTTATTTTTCGGCTGCATGCGATTTTCTTTCAGCCATTCCAGCCGTTCAGCTTTGCCAGAGGGAATGGTACTAAGATCAGCTCCGCGGGTCCAGGGCAACCACTCGAACATCTGCGAGTCGTGTGCAGCCAGGGCGCGGGCTTTTTTGTCCATGGCTTCATCTATAATTACAGCAATATCGCGCCGGAAAGGATAAGGTTTCTGGAAGCGATCCTGCATGTACAGGAACACCGGGTTTTTCTCTAGTGGCGGGGTATCAGGTGTTACGTTAGGTACGATAACCAGGTAGGCAGCGTCCTGTACTATCAGTCCACCATTTCGGTGATCGGGGTGATAATCGTTTGGCCGGTGGCAAAGTACAATATCAGCGTTCCAGTCGCGGATTCTCCTGATTACCTCGTGCCTAACTTTTAGGGTAGGCTGCAGTTCCGCATCGTGGTTATCGAGCACTTCGTATTCAATGCCCAGCGCTTCACCGGCCGCTTTGGCTTCTGCTATTCTTCGTTTGGCAAGTGCACCGCCCCCTTCACTCTGGTGCCCGGCATCGCCGTTGGTGAGGGAAACGAATTTCACCTCATGGCCCATTTCGGCAAAAAGGGCGGCTGTTCCTCCTAACTTGGAATCGCAGTCGTCCGGGTGGGCCCCGATGGCGATAATACGAAGGGGTTCATTCATTTCCTGCGCCTTCAGGGCAGAAAATACCAGTAGGGTAATTATTAATAAGGATAGTTTTTTCATGGTTGTTTTATCGGTTAAACGTGATTGCCAGTACCAGCAGGCAACATGGTACTACATAGCTTGCCCGCAAACAAGGATTGAATGCGGGCAGGAACATTTGAAATATTAGTTCGTGTTATTTTGTAAGAACTTATCGTTAATATCCATTTCGCGCTGAGGAATGAAAAATAACTCGCGGTAGTTTGAGATATCAACTTCCTCTTCAGCTGCCTCAACCATGTCGCGGGCCATACCGAAGCGAAGTAAATCGGCCCAGCGGTGGTTTTCAAAAGCCAGCTCGAGTTGCCTTTCCTGCAATAACTTCTCCTCGAAGGTACCCGGGGTGGAAGCGTTGATATCGGGTAAACCAGCACGGTTTCGTACCTCGTTTATCAGCCCGTAACTTTCGTCTGTTTCTCCCAGGGCTTCGGCAAGCATGAGTAATACATCGGCATAACGGAAAACTACAAAATTAATATCCGAGTCATTCTCTACAGGAGGATCACTTTCAAACTTGCGGACGTAGCGTTGCTCAACTACTTCTCCGTCTGCGTTCAGGTAAGTAGTATCGAGAGAAGGTTCGAAACGCAGATCACCGGGCTCATAGGCCTCAACCAGCATGGGGTTCGGGCGGTTTCGTCCAAATCCCTGTCCGGTTTGCAAATTACCAGCCGGAGAGAAGTCATTGGTAAAAGCACTGCCCTGTCCGATGCCCCCGCTGATAAACTGCACTTCAAAAATGGTTTCCGCATTATTTTCGTTGCTGATTCCCCAGAGGTCAGCAAAGTTATCTAACAAAGTATAGTTGTAGTTATCAATGATTCTTCTCAGCACGGTTTCTGCCTGGCCATTTTGTTCCTGGGTGAGCAACACTTTGGCCAGCAGGGTGGCTGCTGCTCCTTTGGTTGCCCGGCCTGTATTACCGCCATCATAACTCACGGGTAAATTATTTTCTGCATCGGTGAGGTCACCCACCAGTTGGCTATATACCGCTTCTGCATTCACCTGCTCCAACCCGGATCCAGGCTCGAAAGGCGTGAGTTGCAAGGGAATGTTACCGAAAGCGATGGCCAGGTGATAATACATCAGCGATCGCAGGAACAAGGCTTCACCCTTAACCCGGTTGGCTATACTTTCTTCCAGGTCGGCACCGTCGATCCTGGAAAGGATTACATTACAGTTGGCAATCACACGGTAAGAACTAATCCAGGCACTGGTTACCTGTTGGTTCAGCGGATCTTCGGTGAACGCATTAATTTCCGTAAACTGGCGGGCTAACCCGGTGGCGTCCGGCCCCTGATCGGTATTATCCGAACGCATTTCGAACATGGTCCAGTAGG
>CAZQEZ010000093.1:9659-12791 GCA_964592475.1 uncultured Roseivirgaceae bacterium | reverse complement strand
GGATAAGTACCGTAATCTTCACCCGGGGTTAAACTACTGTTGGTAATGTTACTTACTTCCGGATTATAGCCCAGGTAATCAGTAATGGTAAATACATTATTACCGGCTACGTAAACCCGCAAACGATCGAAGGTATCGCCAATGAAACCAGTTTTTGGCAGCGTATACCCCAACGATATATTACGCAGGCGGAAAAATGAACCATCTTCAACCTGGAATGAGCTGGGGCGGTTGTTGTTTCCGTGGTTACCGGTCTGGCGGTCGGCACGGGGTACTTCGCCGTTTCCAGGCTCGGAAGGTGATCGCCAGCGCTCGTTAAATATGGCGTAGGAATTGAAATTCGCTTCTCCATTCTTCATGTGTCGTGAAGTCAGGTTCAGTACTTCGTTTCCTTCTACCCCCTGAAACAGGAAGCTGAAATCGAAGCCCCGGTAAGTAAAGCGGTTGGTAATCCCCCAAATAAAGTCAGGAAAATAACTACCGGTTACCGTACGGTCGTCGGGAGTAATTTGCCCGTCGCCGTCTACGTCCCTGAATTTAAAATCACCGGGAGCTGCGTTGGGAGCCTGGGTATCGACCGGGCTGCTGTCTATATCGCCCTGATCCTGGTAAACTCCATCTACCACGTAGCCATAGTAGCTACCAATCGGGTCGCCCACGCGGGTAACGTGACGAATACCGGCACTACCGGAAGAGAAAATCGGTTCGTTATCCTCGTTCAGTGAAATTACCTCGTTCTGGTTGGCAGAAAAGTTAAATTCGGTTTCCCAGCGGAAGTCGCCGTCGAAGTTCACGGTACGCAAAGCAATTTCCAGGCCGCGGTTTTCAACTTCTCCCAGGTTCTGCAGAGCTGTTTCGAAGCCCGATACAGAAGAAATACTTACGTTGAGCAACAGGTCGGTAGTATTGGTCTGGTAAAGATCGGTAAGGAGGAATACGCGATCATCGAATAAACCAACTTCCAGTCCGAGGTTAATTTGCGACGCTTTCTCCCAGGTTAGGTTAGGATTAGAAAGCGTAGACTGCTGCAGGCCATTCACTTCCTGGCCGTTAAAGTTGTAGTTGTTCGGCACCAGCAATCCGATAGCTCCGTAATTGGGAATCTGGAAGTTACCGGTTTGCCCCATACTCAGCTTTAACTTCAGTTCTGAAAGGGCACTGATTCCCTGTAAGAAAGGCTCTTCGTTCATTCGCCAACCTACTGAAAAGGAGGGGAATACACCAGTTTGGTTGTCTTGTCCAAAGCGGGAAGAGCGGTCGGAACGAATAGTACCGGTAAACAGGTATTTATCTCTGAATGTGTAGTTTACCCGAAGTAAGGCCGAAACCAGCGACCATTCTTCCTGAATGGAATTACCGCCGAAAACCTGTCCGCCACTTACTGTTTTTACCAGATCGTCCGGGTAATTATTGGCAAATACTTCACGCTGCGAAAACTCGTCGCGCTGGGCGGTATAACCGGCGATAGCATTTAGGTAATGATCGCCATCTTCGCGCACCCAGTTCAGCGTATTTTCCCAAAGCCAGTTAATTTGCGTGGCTGAAGACGACTGACCAAAAGGCTCTCCCTCGGTCTGGGTCCTGTAAAGCAGGGAATTACCGCGGTAGAAATCCTGGTTGAAGATATTGATGTAGGTTCCCCCAAAAGTTTTAAACGTCAGGTCGGGTAGTATCTCGTAAGAGATTCCGATAGAAGCCCGGTTCTGTACCTGGACGATCCGGTTTTCAACCGCCTCTATTATTGCCAGCGGATTGCTAGCCGAGGTGAAACCGCTCCCCAGGTACGACTGATTGTTAAGCTGGTTGATAGTTCCGTCGGGGTTGAAAGGAGCAACCGTTGGAGAATGCACGATACCCGAGTAGATAATTCCCGGAGGCCGGGCAAAATAAGGAGCCGATGTAGGAAGCCGCTGGTTTTCGGTAACCGTGGGGGCCAGGTTTACATCAAACGTAAGCTTATCACCTACCTTTGTTTTCAGGTTCATGAGTAATGAATACCGGTCGAAACTGGTTTCCGGAACAATACCTTCCTGGGAGAAGTATCCACCCGATACAAAGAAACTGGTGTTGCTAGAAGTGGGCGAAGCGTACGAAAGGTTGTAATTCTGAATGGAACCGGTAGTGAATATGGCATCCTGCCAGTCGGTATCGGTACCATCCCAGTTAATAAACGATTCGGGAAGCTCGTAATTGGCATTACCACGGTCGCCCGGTCCGATAGGATCGTTAATTGATGCTCCTTCTACGGAAGACAAATAGTTGTTATTCCTGGCATCACGGGCATAGTCGATTAATTCCTCGGCGTTCATCAGGTCGAGCGGGTTGGCTACAGTCTGGGTACTGTAGAACGAATTAAAGGAGAAACGGCCCTTGCTCTTGTCGGTTCCTTTTTTGGTAGTAATGATTACTACCCCATTACCCCCTCGCGAGCCGTAGATGGCAGCAGAGGAAGCATCTTTTAGTACTTCAATCGACTCAATATCGTTCGGGTTCAGCGTAGCCAGCGGATTCAGGGGAGGCGGTTGGAAGGTATTTCTTCTTCTCGCCACTCCACCGGAGACGGTCGAAGACGTAAGGTTCCTGGAAATGGGGATACCATCTATCACGAACAGCGGGTCGTTTCCGGCAGAAATGGAACCGGATCCACGAACCCTGATTTGCGGGCTGGCACCGGGTTCTCCCGATATTTCCTGTACCTGTACCCCGGCCACCTGTCCTGCAATGGCGGTTTACGGGCTCAGCACCGGGAAGTCTTCCAGTTGCTTGGAACTCACCTGAGCAATGGAACCGGAAAGTTTGGTTTTGGAAAGTGTACCGTAACCTACTACAACAACTTCGCTCAACGCATTTAAATCGGTGATCAGCGTAATCGTAAAGTTGGTTTGATTATTAATGGGTACTTCTTTGGTTTCAAAACCAACGAACGAAACCACCAAGGTAGTAGCATCGTCGGGAGCGGTAATTTTAAAGGCACCATTTGCATCAGTAATGGTACCTACTGAAGTTTCTTTCACCAACACACTGGCTCCAGGTAAAGGGCTACCATCTTCGTCGAGAACCGTACCCTGCAGGTCGGTTTCCATCGTTTTCGATAAGTAAGATTGGGTTGCGGCTTCGTTTGTACCGGTGCCC
>CAZQEZ010000093.1:0-9559 GCA_964592475.1 uncultured Roseivirgaceae bacterium | reverse complement strand
GAGCAATCTCCGGTAAAATTAACTGTACCTTTACTAAAAGCGATACCTCAACCCAATATTATAGTTTCGGGGTGCCGTAGCGAAACCAAAGCGATCTACATAATCGGCATCGAGCAGGTTATTGACACTGGCCGACAGGGTTAACTGATTGAACTCATACGATACAAAAGCATCGAACAAATCGTAGGCATCCAGGATAATTTCTTCACTTTCCGGGGTTTCTCCCACGTGCAAATGTGTAATTTTTAGCAAAAGATTTTTGGCGGGTATGGCAGACAGGGTAAACCCGAATTTATTTTCGGGTACTCTCCGCAAAATCACCTCGTCATTCAGCGATCGTGTTAGAGTATAGTGCCCGGAAAGGGCAAGTTGTGGAATAAAAGCATAGCGACCTGTAATTTCTATTCCGTCTACCTCGCGCTGCTCGTCTATATTTTCGTAAGTACCAATGGTAAAATCATCATTGAAAATAAAATCAATAAAATTATCGTCTTTGCGGTAAAAGTAAACTGCTCCGAACTGAAATTTTTCATCGGATACCCACTCAAATCCCCCTTCCACGGTTTCCGATTCCTGGGGTTCCAAATCCGGGTTTCCGGCATTTTGCTGCAAGAAGCCAAAATCACCTGCGTAAAGCTGGTTAAGTGAGGGTGTGAGGAACGAGGTAGCATAAGATCCCAGCACCTTTAACTGGCTTTTGCCTATGAAAAAACGGTAGCTGAGGTTATTATTAAATACAAAATTGGTTCCGTATAAACTATGAACATTCAGGCGCCCGCCTACCTGTACGCTTAA
This sequence comes from uncultured Roseivirgaceae bacterium, assembly GCA_964592475.1. Classification (GTDB taxonomy): domain Bacteria; phylum Bacteroidota; class Bacteroidia; order Cytophagales; family Cyclobacteriaceae; genus CAZQEZ01. The sequence goes on along the minus strand of CAZQEZ010000093.1, from coordinate 8,764 downwards.
ATTAGAAACGTCGTAAGTTAAAGAAGCGTAGGGATCAACCATGGTAAAACTTTCGGCATTAGCATCTTCTGGCTCCCAAACCGGTCGTTGGAGGTTTAATCCCCCCAGTAATCTGAGTTCATCCGTAAAGTTTTGCTCCAGGATCAGGTCTACCTGAAAAGTGTTGCCGTTGAATTCACTAATGTTGCGAACGGTAGGATCGCTAAAGCTAGGGGAGTTGAATATGCGCTCGTTGGTGTGATAAGAAAAGTTACCTTGCAAACTACCGCCCTTCCATTTATAATTTGAGGTGAGGGCAAACTTAAGTAGGACCTGGTCCAGTTTACTGTCGTTATCGTTGAAGGCACCGCCGTCAAAATCACTGGATATTTCATCGTACCCGGTCAATAAGCCGACGGAAAACCGGTCGGTGAAATCGTAGCCTAGCTTGCCCAGAAAGTTAAGGCTTTCGACACCATCGTCGTCAAAATTCTCGGTACCCAGGGTGTCTTTAGCCGCCGAAAAACCATCGGACGATTTATAAGTTCCGCTTACCATATACCTTAGCTTCCCGGACGTTCCGTTGAAGTTGGCATTTGTATTGAACGTGTTAAAACTACCATATTCGACAATTGCTGTTCCCGAGCTGATTTTTTGAGCAGGTTCCTTAAGTGTAATATTAATTACCCCGGCAGCAGCACCTGTACCATACAGGGAACCTAATCCTCCTTTAAGTACCTCAATCGATTGTACCTGTTCCAGGTCCAGCATCCGGAGGTCGAAGGTCTGGGCTAAACCGCTTGGGTCATTGAAAGGAATGCCATCGATCAGGATTAGCGTTTGTTCACTTTGAGCCCCTCTCACCCGGTAGTTGAGGTTAGTTCCCAGGGTAGCAAAGTTTCCATCGATCTGAACGCCCGGAATTTCATTCAGTAAATCGGGGATATCTTTTCCCCGGTTTGTCTGGATATCTTCATTAGTTAATTTGTAAATGGTTTTTCCCGATTTTTCTATCGGGGTTTCAACTTTGTTGCCCGTGATGTACACATCATCCAATCGGATTACCTTCAGGGAATCCTGTGCCCGGGCGGCAAAAGCCAGGCAAACGGCTGCCGCCAACAAAAAATACGTTTTCATTGTAAGATTATTAGACGTTAAAGAAAATCCTCTTCAACCGGGTATTATTGCCGGTTTGGAGAATACGTTTAGATTTCATGGTAACTTTCACCCGAAGTTTCCACTAGATAAATCTGATCGGCAGGTCTCCTGACTTGTTCAACTTGGGCATCCTTCCCATCCTTAATTTCAGGACAGTGGAATTTGGTTTGGCCCAAGCACTTACTGAACTTACAGTTGCGGGGACAGCTCCTGATTTTCACAGGATTCCCTTTTAATTTCATGTGTTCCGATTGAAACATGAAAACCGAAGCGAAGGCAAATGTAGCCCGATATTAGTACCTACAAAAAAAAAGGAAGATATATTTTCTGAAGGCGCCGGGAACTCATTAGCCCGATATCATTGAAGCAGAACACCTGCAATTCCGTTTGCAATGTCATATCTTGCAGTTTTGTATCTTTACAGAACAATAGCATAGGATAATCAACGATAAATGAAAACGAACTGGATTAGTGCAGTAGTGGCAGGATTTATAATTTCGGCTTGTTCCAACCCGGGTAACCAGGCTGAGAAGGAAAATGTAAAATCGGAAACACCTGATAAAACATCCTTTTCCTTTCAGCCGGAAATTTTCCACGCTGAAAACTTTACTATTACCACAAACGCTAGTTACAAGATAATTACAGTAAGTAACCCCTGGCAGGAAGACGACACCCTATACTCGATGGCTTTATATCCCAGGGGAACAAAAGCCCCTGTAGTTGAACAGGCCGACTATTTTGTTCCGGTGCCCATTCAGGAAGTAGTGGCTACTTCCAGCCCGCACATTGGTTACCTTAAGCTGATTAAAGAGTTAAATAAAATTACCGGGGTAGCAGAAGACAAATACTTATACAACAGGTATGTATACAATAAGGTGAGCCAGGGTGAGGTGGCACTAGTGGGTTCCCTTCAAAATAACAATCTGGAAGTTTTGCTGGACCTGTCGCCCGAACTGGTTTTGAGAACCGGTTACGATAACGTAAAAAACGAAGACCAGCGTTTAATAGACTCTGGAATTCCAGTTTCTTATAACATCGAATGGATGGAAAATAGTTTGCTGGCCAGGGCAGAATGGATTAAATACGTAGCCGCTTTTTTTAATAAAGATGTCATGGCCGATTCTATTTTCAGGGAAGTGGAAAAGGAGTACCAACATATTCGCTCACTTACCAGTGCTGTAGAGAACAAGCCTTTGGTTATGACCGGGAATAACTTTAAAGGCACCTGGTACATGCCGTCCTCAAACAGTTACCTGACCAAGCTTATACTGGATGCGGGAGGCAACTACCAGTATAAAAATAAGGAAGCTACCGGAAGTTTACCGCTCAGTTTTGAAGTGGTACTGGACGACCTGATAGACGCGGATTACTGGATTGGCCCCAGGGCCGAATCGTTAAAAGAACTGGAAATGATGGACGAACGTTACGCCTTGTTTCAAGCTTTTAAACTGGGAAACGTTTATACATTTAATAAAAGAATGAGTGAAAACGGTGGCAACGATTACTGGGAAAGTGGTATGAGCCGGCCCGACCTGATTCTGAAAGATGTAGTTAAAATTTTACATCCCGGGTTACTGCCCGATCATCAACTTTACTACTTTAAAAGGCTTCAGTAAATCAATCAGGAATTTGACCACAGGCAATACTTACAAACAAAACCCCTTGCTCATTGTGCTTGTTGGCCTTTTATCAATGTCAAGCCTGTTTCTGCTGGATTTAAGCCTGGGCAGCGTAAAAATACCGCTGGCAGAGTTACTGAAGATCATTGCCGGCGAGCCATCAAAAAAGTCGTGGGAGTACATCCTTTTTAATTTCAGATTACCCAAGGCTATTACCGCTGTACTAACCGGCGCAGCCATTTCAGTGGCCGGGCTACAAATGCAAACCCTGTTCAGAAACCCGCTGGCCGGCCCTTCGGTACTGGGCATCAGCCAGGGAGCCAGCCTGGGAGTAGCTGTTTTTGTACTTTCTTCCACGGCTGTTGGAGCAGCTATTAACCTGCAGGAAACCATGGGCAGCTGGGGCCTGGTGCTTTTTGCAGTTGCCGGATCTGCACTGGTACTGTTAAGCGTATTGTTTGCGTCAGTTCGTTTATCAGACCCGGTAACCGTGCTAATAGTAGGGCTGATGTTTGGTTTTATTACCGGGGCCATGGTTAATATTTTACAGTACTTCAGCGATCCGGAGTTACTCCAGAACTTTTTGGTCTGGACATTCGGCAGCCTTTCGGGGGTAGCCTGGTCGCAACTAAAAATTATGGGGCCTGTAATGATATTCATGTTACTGCTCTCCCTGCTGTACTCCAAGCAAATGAATGCGTTACTGCTGGGCGATAATTATGCTACCGGCGTAGGTATTCATGTTGCAAGGGTTAGAATGCAACTCATTCTCATGACCAGCATTATGGCCGGAACAATTACGGCTTTTACCGGTCCTGTTGCTTTTATAGGGGTCGCCGTACCTCACCTGGCGCGTTTGCTGTTTCGCACCTCTAACCATAAGGTACTTATACCTGCTACCATGATGTGCGGGGTAACCATCATGCTAATTTGCGATATTGTTTCGCAGCTTCCCGGTGCGCAAACTACCCTTCCACTTAATTCAGTTACTGCTCTTTTTGGTGCCCCGGTTATCCTGGCCATCATTATTAGGAACAAAAAAATGAAGGGAGCCTTTTAACTGGCCGTACCATGATAAACCACCTCGCTCACCAGTATGAACAACCCATACTTAGTACCAGCAAGCTAACCATTGGGTACAAAACCAGCCGGGGCAAACTGGAACTGGAAAAAAACCTGCAGGTTACTATTAACCGGGGCGAACTGGTTTGCCTTATCGGACCAAATGGGTGTGGAAAGTCTACCCTGATGCGTACCCTGGCCGGGCTGCAACAACCGCTGCATGGTGATCCGGTAATTGCCGGGGTAAACGTAAAAAAAACCAAACCCCATCAAAGGGCCCGCTTACTAAGCCTGGTATTAACCGACAAAATATCGGTAGGTACCATGACCGTATGGGATATTGTTTCCATTGGTCGTTACCCCTATACCAATAATTTTGCGAAACTGGAGGCCAGGGATCATGATATGATTAATCATGCCTTAAACAGCGTACAATTAAATGAGTACAAAAGCCGTGCATTCCACGAATTGAGTGATGGTGAAAAACAGCGAGTGCTCATTGCCAAGGCTTTAGCCCAGGATACTCCCCTCATTATGCTAGACGAACCCACCGCCCACCTCGATTTACCTACAAGGGTGGAAATTATGAATATCCTCAAAAGACTGGCAACAGAAACCCATAAGGCTATTTTGCTATCTACTCATGAACTGAATCTGGCTCTTCAAACGGCAAACATAATTTGGTTAATGAAACGGGAGGAGCAGCTAATAAGCGGTGCTCCTGAAGACCTGGTGCTAAACGGGGCTTTTGAGCGGGTGTTTAAAAGCAATACTTTTCATTTCGATAAACGCTCGGGTTCATTCAAGGTGGTACATCCGGTTAAAGGAAAAGTAGTTTTACACGGAAATGATGTACACAGCATCTGGACCCGCCGGGCACTGGAACGGGCAGGCTACCGGGTAACGAACGAACCCGGCTATTTTCCTCAGGTACAGTACACCGGACAACACTGGCAACTTAAAGTGCATGACGAAGAACATACCTGCGGAAATATAGCCGAACTGCTTCGGGTTATGCAAACATTAACCGAGTGAAATAAACAGCCGATTCTAAAGCCGTGGTAAACACAGATAGGTTGAGAATGTTGAATATCGCTTATTCTTCTAACACCCTTTAAAAGCATGCGTTACCCTCAGCGTTTCCTTTTATAAAGAAACAGGTTCCACTTTTCTTCGGTTACATCCTGTTTATCCATTTCGGCCCTTGATAGGGTAAAGAATAAATCCGATAACCGGTTAATATAAGCTGAAATGTACTCTTCCACACAATCGGGGTCTTCTTCAGCCAGGCTAACCAGCGACCGCTCACCTCGCCTGACTTGTGTTCTGCACATGTGGCAAAGCGCAGAAATTTCGTTTCCTCCAGGTAGTAAGAAATAATCGGAAGGGCTGCTCAATGCGTTTTCCAGTGCATCAATCCACTGTTCGCAGAATTCGGCACCATCAGTAGGACGGGGGTTCGTATTTTCCTTGTTGGAAGCAGAAGGACGGGCAAGGTGCGACATCATATCCATAAAGTCTTTTTGAATCCGATGTAAATGTTCCTGCCATTCATGGTCAGCCCCCAGTTTCACCCGCAACAGCCCGATGGTACTGTTTACTTCATCCAGCGTGCCCAGGCATTCAATTCTGGCGCTGTTCTTAGCTTCGCGCTTACCACCAAATACGCCCGTTGTTCCCTTATCGCCTTTCTTTGTGTAAATTTTCATATTCCTTCTAATTTATTAATTAAATTTATTTACAGTTTTTCACAAGATAATAGAAGTTGTCTCAAAGATACGCTACTGAATTCTTTTACACATGTATGAATGTGTATACAATACCATACAACAGGATCACCAGGATACTGCTCGCCCAGTTTACGTAAACCGTAGTTTTCAAATCATTATCTGTAAGCAATCGTGGGTTACTCCCGATGTAGGGCTTATCCACTAATTTGCCGTGGTACATATTAGGCCCACCAAACTGACAGTCGAGGATGTAAGCCGATGCCGCTTCGGGATAACCGGCGTTCGGGCTGGCATGGTTTTTCCCCTCTCTGTATACAAAACGCAGTCCTGTTAGCTTACCAGCAACAGCTAACATAAGTAAGGCAGTTAACCTGGCCGGAATGTAATTGGCTACATCGTCTAACTGAGCGGCAAATTTCCCAAAGTAATAGTAGCGATCTGATTTGTAACCGATCATAGAATCCAGTGTATTAATCATTTTGTAGGCCACTGCTCCCGGGACACCTAAAACAAAATAGTAAAATAGTGGGGCAATCACCCCGTCACTCAGGTTTTCTGACAGGGTTTCTAGCGTTGCTGTTCGTATTTGTTGTTCATTCAGTTTGGTTGTATCCCGACCCACAATCCACGATAATCTCTTTCTACCGGCTTCTAAGCCCTTATCTTTTAAGGTCTTCCATACTGCCTGCCCCTCCTGTATGAGCGTTCGGTTGGCTAAGCAGTAAAATAACAACACGATTGCTATCAGGTTAGCAGAAACGGAATTCAACAGCCTGATTCCTTCCAGTAAAAAATAAACTGCTACAAAAGACCCGGTTACTAATACAATCACCAGGACAATTCCCTTTACCAACACCTTCTTTCCCTTGTTCAGCACTTTTTCACCCCTTGAAATAAGATTACCAAAAAATACAATTAGGTGCGGAAGCCAGCGGGGATCACCCAGCAATGCATCAAGTAAATAGGCAATGAGTAAAATGTATACTGGCCCTAGATCCACCGTTGAAGCGCATTTACAAGTGCTGTATTTGCCTCGGGACTCTGGGTAGCCAGCCGGATGCACTCCCCATTAAGCCCGTTAAAATTAGTGGCATCGCGAATTAAGATGCCCTTTTCCTTTGCCAGGTAATTTTTTAACTCAGTGGCAGACTTATTATGCAGCTTAACCAGGAAATAGCTGGTATGGGTAGGCTGAACGGTAAGCCACTTTACAGAAGAAAGCTGATCGATGAATTTACGGGTTTCTGCAAGGAGTTCCTTTACGTTAAACTGCCACTGCCCGTAATTCTCAAATAATACCAAACCGGCACAGATGGCCAGTGCATTTACACTCCAGGGCATTTTTATCTGCAACAGTTGCTGAACAACAATCGGGGAAGCAACCAGGTAACCCAGCCGTATGCCGGGAACGGTAAACGTTTTGGTGAGCGAACGCACTACCACCAGGTTGTTCAATTCTTTTACCTGAGGGATTAGCGAAGTGAGTTCATCGGTAAATTCCAGGTAAGCTTCGTCTACAACGAATGTCGTTTCGGGTGCTTCTTTCACCAGTTGAACGAGCTCACGGGTAGGAATAATACGCCCGTCGGGATTGTTCGGATTGCAAAGAAAAACGAGCTGAAATTTACCGGGTACCAGCGATGACAGGTTGACCAACCGGTAATTCAACCCGAAAATTTTACAGGCATCTTCATATTCCGAAAAAGTGGGAGCCACAATAGCAGCCGAACAACCAGCGAACAACTGGGCAACCAGGTAAAAAGCCTCAGTGGCGCCGTTAGTAAACAGGAAGTAATTAGCAGGGAGCTGAAATTTTTCGGCTGCGGCTTCATTCAATTCATTGGCAGCGGGAGAAGGGTAATGCTGAATTTCCTGTACTGCTGAGGAAATGATTTTCAACAGGGCCGGAGGGCATCCCCTGTAGTATACATTAGAACTAAAGTTATAAGTAATGTTGCCGTTGTACCGGTATAGGTCGTCTCCGTGTCCTTTAATCATACCGCGTGATGTTTGTCATGATTGAATCCATATCCAGATGTTGATCAATCCAGTTTGCCAGTTTTTCGTACTGGGTTTCCTTGAAAGATAAGTAGTGCTGTGCGTTTGCTTCAGGATACTTTAAATGGAGCAACTCGTTTACCACCACCTGGTTATCTAAAATACCGTGCAGGTAAGTACCCCAGCTTTTATCGCCATCGGAGTACCCTTCAGGCATGCCATTCATTAGGTTAAGGGGTTTACCTCCCTGGGTGGTAGTTTCACCCATGTGGATTTCGTAACCCATACAGGTTTCCTGGTAATTTTTATATTGGAACTCTCGCTGTACGGTGGTCTTTGTTCCGGATAAGGTAGTGGTAATATCGAACAAGCCCAGGCCGGTTTCTTTACCCCGGTTGGTTTCTATTTGTAAGGGGTCATCGATCCATTGTCCCATCATCTGGTACCCGCCGCAAATACCAATAATGGGAATGCGTCTGTATAAACTGCTAATTACTTCAGCAATACCTTCAGTTTTTAATGCTACCAGGTCCTCAATGGTATTTTTTGAGCCCGGAATAATGAGCACGTCAGCCTTCTCCAATTCTTCTTTATTCCGGGAATAATAAAGATTCACCATTGGTTCCTGTTCCAGGGCCTGGAAGTCGGTATAGTTTGATAAGTAGTACAGCTGTACCACGACCACATTCAGCTTACCGGATTGGGCTGAGGTGTTTCTTTGCTCCAGGGCAACCGAATCTTCTTCTTCCAGGATAATTTCGGTAGTGTAGGGTAAAACGCCAAGTACCGGCACCTCGGTAAGCTCTTCCAACATCTTTTTACCTTCCTCAAAAAGAGAAGCATCGCCTCGGAATTTATTGATGATAACGCCCTTAACCAGCTTTCGTTCCCATGGTTCTAACAGGGCAAGCGTACCGTATACACTACCAAACACCCCTCCCCTGTCAATATCGGCCACCAGGTAAACGCAGGCATTGGCCGCCCTGGCCATGCGCATATTTACAATGTCGCGGTTTTTCAAATTCAGTTCGCTAATGCTACCGGCCCCTTCCATCACGATTGGGCTGTGAGCTTTACTCAAGGTTTGAAAGGCTCTTTTTGCTTCCTCGAAAAGAGGGGATTTACCGTCTGCAAAGTACTCCCTTGCCGTTTGGGTGCCGATGGGTTTGCCGTACAACACTACCTGCGATTTATTGGCAGCCGAGGGTTTAAGTAGAA
>CAZQEZ010000092.1:0-16707 GCA_964592475.1 uncultured Roseivirgaceae bacterium | reverse complement strand
CGGTAACCCTTCAATTTCACCATAATGGCATTTTACTTCACGGGTTCCTCATTCATTATCGCCTCAAATAGCTTCAACTGGGCTGGTTTCAAGTTGGCCTTCACTGCTGGCAACGCTTTTTGCCGAAAGGCAGCTTTGTCCACCTCAATAAACTCCATACCCGCGTCTTTCAATTTTTCTTCATAAATTTTTTGCTGTTCTATAAATAATTTGTCATGAAACTGCTGCATTTCCTGGCCTGCTTCAAGCACTGCGTTTTGTAAATCCTCAGGTAATTTTTGAAACTGCTTTTCGCCAATTACTAAATATACCCATCCTATCACGTGGTCGGTCAGGTTTACATAATCCTGCACTTCGTAAAAGGCGGCGCTATGGATAAGGGAAAGCGGATTTTCCTGGGCCTGAATGGTGCCTTGCTGCAGAGCGGTGAAAACTTCGGAAAATGCCATGGGGGTAGCTTTCGCACCCATTGCCTGCCAGGTATTGACAAACAGCGGAACATTCGGTACCCGGAGGATCATTCCCCGCAGGTCTTCAGGCGTTCTTACCGGTTTTTTGGATGTGAGCTGCCGGGCTCCCCGCTGAAACCAGGCCACTGGTCTGAATCCTACTTCAGAAATTTTTTCTTCAATTTTTTGCCCGATAGGCCCACCGGCTACTTTTTGCAAATGAGCTGTATCGCCAATCATGTAAGGTACTGCCACCAGGGCTGCTTCCTCCACGTAGTTTTGCAGGGTTTCTCCGGTTATGGTCATATCCATGGTGCCAGCCATTATACCGGTAAGGTTATCACTTTCGCTGCCCAGTTGCTCATTGGGATAAACTTTGATAGTAATTTTACCTTCCGATTTTTCACTGACCAATTCTGCAAAATGCAGGGCTGATTGATGCCATACATGGTCTTCATTGGCCAGGTGGCCGAGTTTGAAAGTGAATGTGCCATCTTCCTTTTTTGAGGTGCAAGAGGAAATTGCAATAATCAAGCATAAGCTTATTTTTATCAGGTTCATGCGATACTTTGTTTATAAATGCTAAATTTAGGAAAAAAATAACCACTTAGAAAAAGAGAGGGTTAATTTAATATAAAAAGATAAGAAGACAATGGGTAAAACATAAAAAGCCTCCCGCTAATCATTTAACAGGAGGCTTTTCGAATAGTGTAATATTTTTATTTGTTAATTAAAGCCTTCCAGAAAGTCTTCAAGATCGGTAGTAATATTTTCAAATCCAGTTTCGAAATAAGTTTCCAGATCTGACTTACTGCCATCGGCAAAGATCATGCGTAGGTCAATATAAGTATCAGTATAAGAATACGTCACTGGAACCCAGGTCTCAGTTTGCTCGTCCCACTCTTCAGATTCATAGGTTGTAGTTTCTTCATAGGAATAAAATTCACTATCAGCAATTTTTTGTTTGGTATCTGCTAAGAAAACTACTACTTGAACATTTTCATTGTACAGTTCAACTTTTGATTCTAAAGCGGCTGCATTGTCAAAATCACTAGACCATTCATCAGGATAGATTTGGTCTAGTCCGGCTTCTACTTCTTTATAGTTTATATTGCCTGCAATCACAACATTCATAAGCTTGAAGTAGGCATTGGCAGTATTTAATACACCCTCACCATCATTGGCATTGAAAGCAGCTTCTGTAAACTGGCCCTTAGCGCCGGCGCCCATAGCTATCAGCGTAGTAGTGCCTTTTGACAGTTTATACTCGGCAGATGCTTCACTAGCAGTATTGATAACTTTTATTTCCCATTTGTAAGGAGCTAAAGTCATTGAAGTATTAACTTCTGTTGGTTCTCCCTGAGCATTATATTTTGCATTGAAAACATATTGCAGAACATTGGTTCCTGCTTTAGAAACATCAATTTTAACTTGAGTCGGCAAGTCGCCACTGTAATCTTCAATAGGAGTAGGGCCGGTAATGCTGGTATAGCTGTGAATGGAAATTTTGGCATCATTAGAAGTTGATGTGTTGGATGATGGAAATAGAAAATCTACTTTGCCTGTTCCCGCTACAAAATCCCATTTTTCTAATTCTACATTCCATGTGAAGGTACCAGACCAATTGTCGAAAAGCTCTTGCAATGTTTCCGGTTCGGTTTCAGTCATTCTCATAGCACTGAATACATCACTAACAGAACCTTTGCCTGTAGCCAACCGAGATGTTGCATCTAATACTTTTCTGCCACCTGTAGCTTCTGGTGATGAAGTGGAAGAATAATCAGCAAATGATGTCATTACTTCAATAGCTGGTAAATTTTCCATACCATCTAATTGAGTAAGCAATTCCTGACCGTTATCTTCTATTTTTACCTTGTTATCTTCAACACTCAAAGGTGAAAATTGATCCGGAATATCCACAGTGCCAACATCTGCTGGAGATATTTTTTCATCTTCAGAACAAGAAAACAGCCACAATCCGATCATGGCCATCATGGTAAATGATAAAAACTTTTTCATAGATTCTTTAAATTTAATTAATTAGTTTTTTCTGATTTACAAAGCTCCACATATTTTAAAATTATTTTTACATGAATAACTCCTTTTTAGCATTCAAGTAAGTAAAATCATTGAACAAACATATACTTTATTTTCAATATTTTATTAAAATACTGATAATCTTTTCTTTACTAAAGTAGTACGCTAGAAAATTCCATGTATTGTTTCTGTAGATAAATTTAAAAATAAGGTAGAATATTTGCTTTTCCTAATTCTATTTTAAAATAATCTGGTAATAACTCGCTCCATAACCGCCCCAAACCCCTATAGCGCCATTACTAACATTGGAGATTACTTCATTGCCACTACTGCTAAAAGGGTTGCCTACCGCGTATAATTCGCGTTCTAACGTGCGCCAGAAGTCGAAATGGGCCTGATCGATACTACAAAATTTTACCCGAACTGTATCACCAATTTTATAATAGACATCTTCATTTATTTCACTAATACTTTCCGAACCTCTAAGTATTGAAAAAGTAAATTCTTTGCCGTTGAAAAATAGATCGCCTGAGGCTGAAAGATATACCGGTATATATTTTTTATCCTGACCCATCAACCGGGTAAAAGTGCGGTAGAAGTTTTGCTCGTCGGGATTATCCTGAAATCGACCATAAATGAAGCCAAGGCTATCTTTATCAGGGGCTAAGCCAAACCACAAACTATCAATTATTGGCTGTGCGGGAATCGAAGTAGTGGCTTCATACGTTTTTCCTCCGGTATCTACTTTCAGGTGGTAATTTTTACCCACTTCTCCTCTCAATTCAGTACCTTGATAAATGTAAGGCGGAAAAAAATCATTATTCAGTTTTAATGTAAGAATTTCCTCATTAACACCATCAGAAACCGTAACTTTTGCAGTAGTAACAACCAAGTCGCGAATAGAGGTAGAATCTATTTTATCAAAATAAGCTGCACTGCGAGTAAGCACAACTCGGGGGAACTGCCCTTGCTCGATATTGCCGTCAATTACCAGTTTTTGTTGATAGTCTTCCACTGTAAAATCAAGTGAATCATTGCAGGAGCAAACGAAACAAATAAAAAAAACTATTGACAATATTTGATATAATGATTTCACAGAATTAAAATTTTATTTGATAAGCAACAGATGGAATTATGGGAAACAATGAAACTTTTCGTGCATTTACCTCCAGGTAATAATCATTTATATTACCCTGGGTATCAAAAAATATATAATAAGGATTTCGACGATTATATAAATTATAAATCGAAAAAACCCAACTGGCCTGAAATCCCTTATTAGGTTTTGCTTGCCAGGTAGCAGAAAAATCTAAGCGATGATAAGCCGGCATTCGAAAAGTGTTACGCCCCTGGTATTCGTTGATAATGTTGCCATCAATAATGTACCTGCCCACCGGTAAAGTAAGTGCATTACCGGTAGCATAGGAAAACACTGATGACAATCGCCAACGATCATTAATTTTATAATTTCCTACTACTGCAAGATTATGCAGCCGGTCATATTTGGCTGGAAAAGCCTGCCCCTGGTTTATATCAGGAAAAGAACGGCTGGTTCGACTTAGTGTATAGCTAACCCAGCCTGTAGCTTTCCCTTGTTTCTTTTTTATAAAAAGCTCAAGACCATATGACTGTCCGTTTCCGAAGATGAAATTATCATCAAAATTGAAACCTTTGCTATAGCCCACGATCACCCCATCACGATATTCTATCTGGTTTTGCATAGTTTTGTAATAAGCCGTTAAAGAAGTTTCCCAGGTATTATCTTGCAAATTTTGAAAATAACCCAGGGAGTATTGGTTGGCTGATTGTGGTTTTATTATTTCCGAAGACGGCACCCACACATCAGTAGGCAACGAGATAGAAGAAATGGGCGCCATATGCACATTCTGATAGTTTCTATCGTAAGATGCTTTTACTGATGCCGATTCATTGATCAAATATTTAAGACTAATTCGCGGCTCCCAATTTTGATAGCTGGCAATCACTTCATTATTTTCATAAAAAACAGTATCTGTTATTTGTAAAGATGGATCAGTGGTATATTGCTGCAGCGGCCCCAATTGCTGATAAAGGCTCCAACGAATACCTCCAGCTATAGAAATAGATGGGGTGATTTGAAAATTATCGTATATATAGGTAGCCGATTCACGCGCGGGTAAGTATTCTTGCTCTACAAAATCAAGTTCTGCATCAAAAGCATTGGCTCGTGTTTGATTAGGTAAAAACCGATGGTGAATTACTTCAGCTCCAGCTTTTAATGCATGATCATTTAATTGATAATCCAAGTGTAATTTAGCACCAATGTCATCAATTTCTGATATTATATTAAATGAATAATCACTTATGAGTGCCCCAAAACTCATATCGTAGCGGCTTCTGTAAATTTGGGCAGTAAATAATCCATTTTGATTGAGGGCATGCTCCCATTGCATACTACTAATATTATTTCGCCAGTTCATGGTATTTTCCATGCTGGTAACACCATTGAAGAGGAAATCATCTTTGCCGGAATAATGACTAGCGCTCAGATTATCCTTTTCAGAGATCCTCCAATCGAGCCGAGCATTTAAATCATAAAAGAAATAATCGATTCCTGTGTTAAAAATAGTTCTTTCGTTAGTAACAGCCTCAGATATTAAATCGATGTAGGTGCGTCTGCCTGACACCATAAAGGAAATCTTATCATTTATAATAGGACCTTGCAGCATCAAATTACCCGCTACAAAACCTATACTAGCCTCCCCTTTGAATTTTCTAAAATTACCAGGTTGGCTTTTCACTTCCAAAATGGAAGAAAGGCGACCACCAAAACTGGTTGGCATTCCGCCTTTTATAAGATTGGCTTCCCGTACAATAGTATGATTGAACAAAGAAAAAAAACCAAATAAATGACCAATGTTATAGATGGGAGCACCGTCAAATAAAATTAAATTTTGGTCTATTGCTCCTCCACGTACAAATATCCCCGTATTACCTTCACCAGATGATTGAATACCAGGCAAAAGTTGTAAAGATTTCACCACATCTACCTGGCCCATCATGGCCGGCAGATTTTCGATATCCTCACTGGAAAGCGTGATCTGGTCAATGGTTTTAATGATATTTTCATTAGCTGCCTTACCGGTGATTACTACTTCGCCCGTTGTAAGAGATGTAGGCTTCAATGATACTTCAATGGTAGAATTATCATTTACAGTAACATTTATTACTTGACTCACATAACCTATGTAGGAAAAAGTTAGTTCATGTGTGCCTGCTGGAAGCTTTATCACGAACGATCCTTGTAAATCTGAGCTGGTTCCCTTGGTTTTACTTTTAATATTTACTCCTATCAGCGGCTCGTTGGTAATTTCGTCCACAACGGTTCCTTGCAGCGTTTGGGCCCAGCTTGCCGAGCTGATTAGCATAAATAGTAATAAAAAAATCTTCATAATCTATAATTCCGCTGCATATTAGTAAAAAAATCCAAGGCTAACAATATTAAAATGAACAAGATAATACATAATAATTAGGTGTGTCTAATTTGCAAAAAAAACAGGAAAGATATCTTTTTAGTATATTAAGTTGAACTAAATTGCTTAATAAATTTATTTTAAATAAATTAGATCACTGAAGAAATCTTTGAATTATACTTTAGAAAATTATTTTCCATTGCAATTTTTTATCATTGGAGCCTTAGGACTGCTGGTAAGTGTTATAAAATTGATATCAGAAGAATGGCTGGTAAGTCTATTAATAGCTATACCTTCCCTTATTTTCGCTACTATGATGTATGCCACCAAAATAGATTTAGCTAGTCAGGAAATACATGACTTGATAAAGGTAGCTGGAATTACAATAAAAAAAGAAGTGCATACTTTTAACAATCCGTTGAAATTAATGATAAAACCAGTCAATATGAGCCAGCGCCTTAACTCAAGGGGTAGTAGCTCTACTGTTAGGTTTGTAAAACACAAAGGATTTCTGATCGCCGAAAGTGGTAATCATTTATTGCTGGAATATAAGAAAAAAAATAAAGTAGAAAAGCTAATGCAGAAACTATCGAATCAGATGAATTTACCGTTGGAAGAGTACTGAAAAAAATTTAATTCCATATAAATTAAGTGGGAAATCGCCGGCATCGATAACGCTTTTCCTCAATATTTTTTGTCAAGAAACATTTTTACAAAAAGATACATAAATTGCCAATTTAACTTTGAGAAATTAACTTTCTTGTCCTACTTAACTCTCTTTCCGTAGCACTTCCAATGGCGAACGATGAAGTACCTGCCGGGTATTAATCCAACCAATTAAAACCGTAAGACCCGTAACTAGCAACCAAATCAACAACAGGGAAATGAGATCAGGAAAAAACTTGATTTCGAATAAGTAAACCGCCAGCAACCAGGCCCCCAGGTAAGCTAGCAACACACCGGATAATCCGGCAAATAAGCCTAGCAAGCTGTACTCAACTAAGGTAATGCCGGTGATTTGCTTTTTCAAAGCACCTATGGTTCGCAGCAATACATTTTCTTTGAGGCGAGCGTACTTACTGTTGATGACTGCCGCGGATAGCACAAGCATGCCGGTAATAATGGTAAATAAAGCCATAAACCGGATGACAAAAGCGATCTTGTCAAACACCTTATCCAGCGTATCCAGGATCAGGTTCAGGTCTATTAAAGAAACATTAGGAAATGTTTGCACCAGTTGTTGCTGAAAGGTTGCCGCTTTTTGTTTTTCTTCTATTCTGGTAAGTACCACGTAAAATTGCGGGGCATCTTCCAGCACACCAGGAGGAAATACTACCATAAAATTGGTTTGAATGCGTTGCCAATCAATTTCGCGGGTACTACCCAGGTATGTTTTCATGGCAATCCCCTGTACATCCCACACAATTTCATCTCCTAAACTTAAATTAAGACTATTGGCCATATCTCGCGAAAGAGAAACCATTAAGCTATCTTCAACTTGTGGAGCAGTGTGCAGGAATTTACCTTTCAGTACCTTTTCCGAATCGATTAAGCTATCCCGGTAGGTAACCCGGTATTCTCGGCTGAGGCGCCAATTAGATAGGTCGGCAGCAGTATCGGCTTGCCACGTTTCTACAGCCTTGCCTTTCATTGAGTCAATTCGCATGGTCACGATGGGCACTAGTTGCTGTACCGGCAGCTCATACTGCTGCACCAGCTCTACCACTTCTGCTTTTTGATAGGGCTGTATATCAAACAACACGGTATTTGTTCGCTCTCCGGAGCCGGCAAACTCCACTTGGCTCAGCAAGCTATTCTGAATCAACGCCATAGTAGCAATTAAAAAAGCACCCAAACCGATTACGATTACCAACACCGCGGTTTGATTGTTAGGCCTGAATAAATTGGAAAATCCTTGGCGCCATATAAAGGGAGCCTTCAACTGCATGAGCTTTTTCACCAGGCCAATTAATATTTTTGATAATAAATAGAGCAGTGCAAAAGTGACCGCCAACCCTACATAAAAGGCGGATGTTTTGGCAACATCCTGAATTTGCAACCAGGTGAAAATCCAGGGAAAAGCAATTATAAAAACAAGAATGATTAAACGAAACCTTGAAAAAGGCCTAATAACATTGCCTGTGCCACGCAATATTTCAAGCGGAGAAACAAACCGGATACCGTTGAGTGGCAAAGCGGAAAAGAGCAATGAAATGATCATGCCAGCCGCCATACCTATTGATATAGCGCTCCAGGAAACACTTACCGTAACATCGAGCGGCAAAAAATCCTGCATGACAACAGGTAAAAAATACTGCGTGACAATGCCGGCTAGTACCCCTATCAGGCTTCCAATTAAACCTAATACCATCACCTGAACAAAGAAAACATAAAAGATTTGCCACTCACCGGCACCAATGCAACGTAGTATGGCAGCAGTATTTCTCTTTTCTTTTATGTAAATAAATATAGAACTAGCCACCCCAATGCTACCCATGATCAATGCCACAAAACTGAGTAAATTAAAATATTTGTACAGGTTTTGAAATCCCCGGCTCAAATTTTCCTTTTCTTCTTCCACTGTGTCCCAAGAAATGCCAGATTGATCACGCAGCGTTTCCAACTTTTCTTCTACATTTTCTAAATATTGCTCGTCCAGCTTGTAATAATAGTTATACTCCACCCTGGAGCCAAATTGAATGAGTCTGGTCTCATCCATTTTGCCGTAAGGCAGGTAAACTGATGGCGCAATTGTAGTCGTAAAATTGGCGCTTCCGGGAAATTGTAAAACTACCGCCACGATGGGGTAAATGCCCTGACCCAGCTTGAGCGAGTCACCTAGTTGCACCGAAAACTGTGTGGCCAGTGCTTCATCTATCATCACCCCTCTGCCTTTTCTAAATGCCATCAGGTCAGAACTTTCTGTAGTTTCAATACTTCCGTAAAATGGGAAGGGACCTTGTAAAGCGATTACTTGCACCAAGCGTGAACCGCCATTCTTTGTAAAATACGCCATAGAAGCAAATCGAGCACCTCTGGCTTGGGCCTCGCTCATGTTATCGATAAAAACCAGGGCAGAATCGGAATAGGCAACTTCATTGTCATCATTTTCAACCACCAGGTCGGCCCCCAATAGCTCTTTGGCCTGGGAGTTGATGTCCTTCTTCAGGTTATCATTGAAGCCATTGATGGCGACAAGCCCTGCCACCCCAATCACAATTGAAGAAATGAAGAGCGCCAGCCTACCCAGGTTAAACTTGGCGTCGTTCCAGGCCATTTTCCAAAGCCATCGCTGCTTGAGTGGAAGCTGTTTCGTTCTTTTAATTTTAATAATATAATCCATGGGTTAGGCAGTCAGCTTATCTTCTACTAATTTTCCCCGCTGTAGCTTCAAGATACGTCCTGTTTTGGCAGCCAAGGCAGTATTGTGGGTTACCATTACCAAAGTGGTGCCCATTTCTCGATTTATTTCAAAAAGCAGGTCGGTAATTCCCTGCGCAGTGTCTTCATCCAAATTGCCGGTGGGTTCGTCGGCAAATAAAATCTTGGGGGATCCTATAAATGCTCTTGCCATAGCTACCCTCTGTTGCTCACCACCCGACAGTTGGGCCGGATAGTGTTGTAGCCTTTCGGCTAATCCTACCCGAGCCAGCAAATCACGGGCTTTATCAGCAACTTTATTTTCTCCTCTTAGCTCCAGCGGAATCATCACATTTTCCAGGGCGGTGAGGGTTGGCAGCAATTGGAAATTTTGAAAAACAAAGCCCATATACTGATTGCGCAGGTAAGCACGGTCATCTTCATTGAGCCTGATAATATCAATATCATTGAAAATAATGGAGCCGTGGCTGGGCAAATCAAGGCCGGCACAAAGTCCCAGTAAGGTCGTTTTTCCGCTACCGGAAGGTCCAATGATGGCTAAGCCTTCTCCTTCTTTTACAGAAAATGATATTTCATCAATAATGGTTAGTTTATTCTTTTCAGCAGTGGGGAAACACTTGCTCACCTGGGCCAAGGTTAAAATATTAGACATCAAAAGGGTCAGTTTTATACTAAAAAAATCGGTTGATAATTATTTACCTATCCGGAAAGTAATTAGACATGTAAAAGTACATTGAGGCAGCATTTGTTTTAATTTGTTTTAAATATTAAAACAGCGCCTTTCCTCTGCAATTGGCAATGCTAGGCTGACACGCGGATTAGGGCATAAAAGAGGGGATCAATAAAAAAGGACTTTATTGCTAAAGCCCCTTCTTAAAATAAAAAATCCATGAAAATCAAATCTATTTATCATCTTTAAAGGCGATGATGTTGTTGTATCCCATACCCAATTTTATAGTTACAAAATACATATTCTTTTTATTTTGCACATCCAGTCCCATATGTCGTACATCACCATTGTGCAGTAAGGCAATGTTTTCAGAGTTTACAATATTTTGTATAATGTTATCTGCTAATTCTTGATAAGATTCTGCATTGTTTACCGAAATACCCAAGCATATTTCTGCATATTTATTTTGCTCTTCAAACAAATCTCCGGCGAAATATTTGATTCTTTCTTTAGGAGTATTCAAATTGTTAAACCTGGGCAAATTCATTTCCTGATAATGTGAAACAATAGTAGAGCGCGACATGTATGTGGCATGATGATTGGCTGCTAGCGTTAACATATCATTATATTCTATTTGAGGTAGATTTACAGCATTTCTAAATTCACTTATTGCTTGAATCAAAGATTTATTCATTTGCTTACGGTCATAATTATCTGAAGTAATGTTTTGCGTGTAAGCCAAATTGAAAGACATGAATAATATGAGAAAAATAAATTTTTGCATTGATATCTTTTTTATTACAATGTCAAAAATACACAAAATAAGTACTAAAATGAAAAAATATATAGGTTTTTTTTGAAAATAATTTATAAGTATCTGATAATCAGACCGCGTGACTGATGTAATTTATTTCAATAAAAAGTAATAAAAAGTATGATTTTTATATAATAAGGGTATATTTCTTATTATAGCAACCCTAAATCATTAAGTTATTGGGAAGAATGGTGCAACTATTGCACCCTTTTCCCTATTTTGTTTAGAAATTCACCCAATTCAATATCGGCATAAGTTCCGTAGGAATCTACTACTGTTCCTTTAGTGCCATCTTCTGCTTCCAATGCATAAAGAATGCTCATATCATCGGGATTGGAAATACCTTCAAATCGAAATTCTTTTACCAGCTTCAATTGTTTGGGTGTATATTTTTCTCCAGTATTGGTATCTTTTAATTCTTCTCCTTCTAATTTAAATTGTGCACTAAACCCCTCATTTTCCAGTGCATTAATTTTATCAAGTAAAGGTGTTTTATAATTTTCCATGCTTTTTACCTTTTTAACATTGGGTTCTTTTTAATGTTCACGATGCAAGTTAATCAATGTTAAAACTTCCTTTCCATTGATAGAAAGCCATTTATATAAAAAAGTTAATGGTGAAATACTTATATTTACGAGTTAAAAATTATGTTCAAAAAAATCTATTTAAAAATGAGTAAAGAATATAAACCCAAAAGTATTAGCCGACGAAAATTTATAGGGAGTGCCTTAGTATCAGCATTATCTTTTTCTATTGTTCCACGCAGTGTATTGGGAGGCACAGGATTTGTTGCTCCCAGCGATAAAATTGTGTTAGGTTATATAGGCCTGGGCAAACTTACTACCAATACCTTGTTGCCTCGTTTTATAGAAAATGAAGGCACTCGGGTAGTAGCCGGAGCTGACGTAGATGCCAAAAAGATGAAAAGGTTTGTAGCATCAGTTAATCAACACTATAGCACCAATAATAGTGATTATTCCGGATGTGAAGGATATTTGGATTTTAGAGAGGTAATTGCCCGAGAAGATATTGATGCAGTGATAGTAGCTACACCTGATCACTGGCATGCGATTCCTACCATACAGGCAGCTAGATCGGGTAAAGATGTTTATTGTGAAAAGCCTTTGAGTCACACTATTGCCGAAGGCAAGTCCATGGTAAAAGCCGTTCGTGACAATTGGCGAGTACTACAAACCGGCAGTATGCAGCGCTCCTGGCGAGACTTTAGACATGCGGCTGAATTGGTAAGAAATGGCTATCTTGGTGAAATAAAGCATGTGAAAGTAGCGGTAGGTGACCCTCCAAAAAATTATGACTTAGCAGGCCAGGATGTTCCTGATTATCTGTCTTGGAATACCTGGGTAGGTCCTTCTGAATTTAATCCCTACAACGAAGTACTTAGCCCTCCGATAGAGCAAGATCACTGGCCCAGGTGGCGCGACTATAAGGAATACGGAGGTGGCGGCATGGCCGACTGGGGAGCTCACATGTTTGATATTGCCCAGTGGGGACTTGGCATGGATCGTAGCGGGCCTGTGGAAGTAACACCACCCAATGGTAATGATGTAAAACACCTTACATATCGCTATGCAAATGGTATTACCATGACACATGAAGATTTTGGCAAAGGATGGGCCGTAAGATTTGAAGGTACGGATGGCAACCTGGAGGTAAGCAGAAGTTTTTTAAATACTGAACCAGCCAATTTGAAAGATATCAAGATCAAGCCTTCCGAGCATTTATATGTAAGCAACAATCATTACCAAAATTTCCTTGATAGCATCAGAGAACGTAAAGATCCAGTTGCAGATGTGGAAACCGGCCATAGAACAGCCACTGTTTGTTATATGGGCAATATAGCTTACGAGTTGGGCAGAAAATTACAATGGGATCCGGAGAGAGAGAGTTTTGTAAATGACGAGGAAGCCAATAGTATGATGTTTGGTCCTCGACGTGGAATATGGGACAATTTTATTTGAATATAAGCTGAAAAGAGGTAGTACACCTTACTACCTCTTTTTTAGCTTTCTTGGCAAATCTTATTTATCAATTGCTTCTTGCAACGAATCGGCGTATTGAATATCTAATTTTTGAAACTCAGCTTGCTGATAATCCTTGTTTAGTTTTTCTCTAGCAATTTTCACGCTTTGAATAAATACCTGATCATCGGGAAGTAATTTCCTATGAACTTTACAGCCCACCTTTGACATGCGATCCTTCCAATCGAGAAAATACCACTCCATGGACGGCTGATGAAAAACACTAAGGGTCCTTTTGTCAAATATTACTTTGCTTACCTTTTTTTCTTTGGCATGAGCAACTACAAAATCAAAAATTGGCTGAAATACTCGCATGGGTATATAATTTTTAGTGGCTTTTACTACAATTACATCGGGCTTATCTTTAAGTGAAGCTACTTCAGCATGACTAAAATCCTTAAGTTTTTGTACTTCGATATTTTCTTCTTTCATTTTTAAAAAAACAATTTATTTTGAACTGTATTAAAGGTTATTGATTAGTATCTCAAAGTTTACTATTTTCAATCAAAAAGGTTCAATTGACCGGAAGATCTGTCTGGAGGATTGGCTTTACCAAACACTGTCCGGCCACCGTATTTATATGAATCCTGCTTTTCCTTTGCTATAATCTTTCCAAATTTGGCTAGATCTGCTTTAAAATTCTTCTCCAGGTTATAAGATAGCTGGCTTAGCTTTTTCAAACCAAATAATTTATCCGATTCTCCCAGCTTAGCTTTTTGCAAAGAAGTTTTCAATACATCGATGCTTTCATCATAAACCTTGGTGGGTACTGGAAATGGATGACCATCTTTGCCACCATGAGCAAAGGAAAAACGAGCCGGATCACTAAAACGAGAAGGGGTACCATGAATTACTTCACTCACCAGGGTTAATGATTGAATAGTTCTTGGTCCTAACCCTTGTAATAAGAGTAAATCTTCAAATTGTTGCAGGTCAGTTTCATGCGCCAGGGCCAGGATACTACCCAGTCGTTTTAAATTCACATTTTTGGCTTTCACTTCATGATGGCGGGGCATCACCAATTTTTGAATCTCAGGCATTAACCTACCCGGTTCTTCTTTGGTCAACTGCAGAATTGAACCTTGAGTAGGTTTGGCCATTTTATCGGTCAGGTTGAGGATCAGTCCCTGATTTACTCCACAAACGGAAGCATGCGGCTCCTCCACAAATGACTTGATCAAGGGTGAATGCCAATGATAACGTCGAGCCATGCCACTGGCATCATTAAGCCCCTGTTGTACCACGGCCCACTCACCTTTATCATTTAAAATGAATGAATGCAGGTAAATTTGGAAACCATCCTGAATAGCTGTGTTATCAATCTTGGCACTTAGCCGACTGGCCCTTACCAGGTCATTGCCATCCAGACCGGTTTTATCGGCAATCTGCAAAAGCTCATTTGGTGTATTACGCGAATGCTTTCCTCGTCCACCACAGATATAGATGCCTAATTCTTGACTTACCGGATTGATGGCATGCTTTAAAGCTCCCAATATACTGGTGGTAATGCCGGAAGAATGCCAGTCCATACCCATCACGGCACCCAGTGACTGAAACCAGAAGGGATCGCTCATGCGCCTAAGCACTTCCGAGTTACCATACTCCAGTATTATCGCTTCAATAATAGCACCTCCCAGTTTACGCATGCGTTGGTAAAGCCAGGGTGGTACTTTCCCGTAATGTAAAGGCAGGTCAGCGGTTCCGGATCGTTTCATGTAAAGCTAAAGCGATTTTATCATTATAATTTTAAAGAAAATAGCGTTCATCAATTGGATTTATACAATTCCCTCAACATAGCCATTCCTTTTTCTTTAATTAAATCTTCAATTTCTGGAGTAAGATAAGGTTGCGCGTAGCGATGTTGTGCCCCATGAATTTCATAGCCGTTTAAATAAAAGGCTTCAGCGGTAGGAATATAACTGGCACTACCATTGGTATAGGCCAACACCATCGTGTGCTCAAATGGTGAATTTTGTTGAAAATATTTCTGATACTCTACAAAAAGCTCATGACTAAATGCCAGAATTGCTAACTCATTACCAAAAGAATAAAGTTGCACCTGCATGGGCAAGCCGGCAATTGAATCAGGATGATTGGCTACATGCTGCACCACCCGGGTCCAATGCAATACATCCAGTTGGTCTTCCATGGTGATTTCATCTGCTTGATTTTCTTTTAGCGTTTTTATGGCTTCTTTGGCCCGAAGTTCAAGCTTTTGTGCCGTAGCTGGTTTGATCGGACGGTAAGGCAAATGAATTATTTGTGACTTAAAATGCAAACGACCACCACTTATAGTTTTGGTTTTACTTTTGGCAGCTATAACAGCATTGCCCAGTTTTTTTCCTATCGCTGCTGCAGATTGATATCCGCCTTTGAGAGGATCAACATTAATATCGCCCCCACAACCCTGGGCAAATATTGCCTCCACATTTGCACCCAGGCTATCTTCAATGTGATTTATAGTAAAGCCGGGAAAATCAGCACTAAACCAGGCACTGGCTGAATGTACTGCCACCGGGTGTGCCGGATAGTTAAAAATAAAACGTTGCTTGTCATCACTACTTTGAGTTACCAAAACACTTACCTCTTTTGCTACCGGTCCATGAGGGTTAGGTTTCATGCGGGCTCTATTGAACATTAACAACCGTCTGTTGAAAGCTATTTGTACCGGCTCACTGGCAAAAGCTAAATTTACCTGGTTTAAATTTTGTAAAGCCTTCGCGGTAGTAGCAATGGACTTTTGCTTAAGTTCATTTTCCCATTGCTTATTTCTGAGGCGGCCACTACCTAATTGTACCGTCACCGGCACATTGTGAGTATGACTACAGGATAACATAACCGCTTGAGATGATAAATTATTAGCTTTAGCTATATCGTGTTGCAAGCTTTCAGCCATAGGCATATCCATTCCTACCAAATCGTAGGTGGCTAAAGCTACTGTATCAAGGCCATCACTAAAGGTGATAACCCGCAGGTATAAATCATCATGAACACCGATAGCTTCCTTGCCTTGCGGTTCTAACATTAAAGTACCCAATGGTGGTGTAATTACCTCTTCTGCATAGCCCGAATACCATTGAGCAGGAACTTGAGTGGATTCATTCCGCTTTTCACAGGCAGAGAACAAATAGAAAAACATGATCAGCCAATAACTATATTTCATTTGTTAAATAATAGATTATATTGATTTTTTTAATAGCTATAAAAGTATTTTTGCTTTTCAGGAAATTTTTTGCCCGTAATTAATCGGATGGTTTTAATTTCAAATGGCTCAAATGCCAAGTCCAATTTTTCATCCTCAATTTTCATCTGGTTTTCATTTTGTTCAACCAAATTGGTTATATAAGCTTCTTTATAATCAATACCAGGCATCTGCAAATTTACCTGACATGGCTTACCACTAATTTCTTGCAATCTTATGATGAGTCCCTGGCCATCTTCAGCAGCTTTAAAACTTCGCAAGGCAACTTGTTGATTATTAATTTTTAAAAATGAGTGGCTAGCAGGATAACTTTGCTCTTTTGCACCTTTTACTATGGCGGTAGTAAGACCGTTGTGCAGTCTAAATCCATGATGCTGTGATTTATGCCAATCAAATTCGCCAGGATATGAAGTAATTGAATAGCGGAAAAGAAAGTCGCCAGAACTAACTGGTGGAAAATTAGTACGAAAGTTATTTAATGAAATCAATGAGTAAATATTAGCCTTTTTAAATTGATCAGTAAAGGGATGAGAAAAATCTTTGGGGGTAATACCATGGTGCGCCTGGGACAAATAACCAGGCCATATCTCAGATAACTTCACAATAGGTGCTTCCAAACTACTCCATACAAGGGTCACATCCTGATTATATATAGCAACATAT
>CAZQEZ010000091.1:0-17062 GCA_964592475.1 uncultured Roseivirgaceae bacterium | reverse complement strand
ATTTTTGAATTATTTCCAAGTTCATTGCCATTTTCTATGTTATCAATTTTATTATTTATATTTTGTAGTGATACACTTAGGCTTCTTATTTCGGACTCTTCTTCAGATAATTGATTTTCGTATCTAGTGATTTGGTCAACTTTAGCTTGTGATTCAATTTCAAAGTCAAGAAAGTTATGTGATGTTTTGAATATTCTAAGTCGTTCTTCTGTTTCATCGAGTTCCTGCTTCTTTTCAGATACTAATTTTCTATAGTATTCGAGTGATTCTCCGTATTTTTCTACACGAATGGAGCTATTATATCTAAAAAACTCATCACAAATTATATTAACTGTAAATGCAGATAAATTAGGGTTTTCAGAAACAAACTCAATATTCAAGAAATCGGTATAATTAACTCTATGTACAGATAAATTTTTTGACAATGATTCATAATCATAATTATAAATTTTTAACATAGCTAAGAGTTTTTGGTCTTGTGGATTATAGGTAGTTAAAAGTTTTAAACTATCTAAGGCAATCTGAAAACTTTTTATAATTACATCATAATCCATAGAATTAATTATAGGAACTTCAGGTTTTCTAAAGGGTTTATCACTAATAAGGTCATGTAATATTAGTTGGTAAGATACAAGTCCAATGACTAGCGGAGATTTCAGGTTTTCAATTAAATTATTAAACTTAACGTCTGCTTCTCTTAAATTAACTGTTTGGTCATTTAAACTAAATTCATCATAAGTTGTAAAACCTGTAGAAAGTTGTGCAGTAGACTTATATTGAGGTGGTAAATCTTTTGTTAATAAAAACGCTGTAATTATTGCTAAAATAGGAATAAGGATGATGACCAGTATTCTCTTTTTTATAATTTGATATAAAAAGACGAAATCCATATTAATTGTTGCTTTTAAATTGTTTTTCTATTTTTTCAAATTTTTCCAAATCGGAAACAATTGATAAATATAGTTTTGTGTTTATAGGTTTATTGTAATTTCCCCAAAAATCTTTATCGTATTTTCCGCTATTGGCATAGATATCTCCAGTAATTTGTTTGTCCGTTTTTACATTACTGTTAATAGTAATAATATCGTATATAAGTAACTCGTCATGTAATTCTAATCTGCCTAATTCTTTTGTAGAATCCTTAATAAGCCAATTAGCATGACGTGATTGATAATTTAAATAAATTTTTCCTTCATAATTTCTGTAAGTGGAAATTACTTCAACTTTTGTACGATTTAATCTTGTAGTACTATCTATAGCTTCTCCTTCAAAATGCTCAGGATTCCATTTAAATGTATATTCTGCTCTTTTTACAGTATAATCATTGGAATTTACATACAAATGAATTTGATATCTTTCTTTAGTACTATCTACCGGTAACAATATATTTATTTTATATAATTCTTCATTATCAATAATTAATGCATCTTCAAATTTTACTTCCCAAAACCCTTGTAACCTTTTTAAAACGCTATTAGGGTTTAAAATTATATCAGAAGCTAGGAAAGAATTTAAATAATTAGATGATTCACGCCACCTATATGCTCTATAATCATTACTTTTTCTTGCTTTTATAATTTTAGGTTGTAGATATTTATTTTCTTTGTATAATTCTATAGCCGCTTCAAAAAGCCTGACAAATTTATTATTTTCCTTAAATGCTGTTCTATAAAATCCCTCAAATTTAGTCGATTGATTTAGGTAATCATTTTTTATGAGGATATCAATAGATTTATTTAAAATTGAATCGGCCGATAATGTTTCTATTGTCAAATTATCAAGCTGATAAGTAGTATCTTTTAAATATATCTCCTTGGGTATAAAGCTAATTGGAATTTTTTTTGATACAAACCCGATTGCTCTAAAAATAAGAGTGTCTTTTTCGTATGATTCAGGAATGATTATTTGATATTTGCCTTCCGAATTTGTAGTAGACCCCATTGATCTACCGGATACAATGATATGAGCATAAGGTATGGGCAAATTATCATTATGGCTTTTCAGCACACCTGAAATTTTGATAAATTCCTGCGGTGCTTGTGCTAATAAATGATTATTATAAAAAGAAATGATTAATATTATTAAGAAGCTATAATTTTTCATAAAGCTTAATTGTTCAAGCTTAAAACTACCTTTCTATTGTGTTCATTCACTACTTCATTTCGAGATAACTCAAAAGTCATATTTTTTTTAATTTTAATTTGTTTCTCACTGAGCCCCATGGTCTTCAAATATTTTTTTACTTCTATGCTTCTCTTATCAGATAAGTTAGTATTAAAAGCTTCATTATCATAATCATCAGCATATCCTTTTATAATTATTGAAGTAGAATCATTACTGATTAATATTTTATTACCAATAAACCACAAAATCTCTTTCATATTATCATCTAAGACAAATTGGCCAGCATTAAAATATATAGTAGCTTCACCCGATTTTTTAAATTTTTTAATAATTTTAAGTGGATTTACCCGAGGTTTGTCATTATTCGTTATTTGCTCTTTATTGTTTCTTGTTTTCTCTACAAAATTATTTTTGATTATGTGAGTAAAGATATCTAAATATCTATCATTAGATTTGCCACAATAAAATAACACTGAATCCGCGTGTAAACTTGAATACGATACAAAATTACAGTGCTCTTCAGTAGGCAATGCTGATAATTTATCCCATAGTACCCAATTGTTATATAATTTGTTGGTTTTATAACTTAGTGTCTTCCTTCCATGCCCCTCGCTGGCAAAATAAAGAGTTTTGCCATCTTCTGATAAGAATGGGCTTATTTCATAACCTGCCGTATTTATAGTGGCACCTAGATTCATGGGGGTTTGCCATCCATTTTCATTTTTGGTCATTATATATAAGTCTTCTTTGCCATAAGAGTCTTCTGCTTCCATAGATATAAGCAAGATTTTTTCGTTAGGGTGCATATACATACCTATCGGTCCTTTATAAGTAGGAAGTTCCAAAGTAATTGGTGCTGGTTTAGTCCACTTCCCTTCAACAAGTTCTGATACTGCTACAGCATATTTATTGCTGAATTTGTAGGTGTTATTTAAATACATACGCTTACCATCAGCAGAAAACCCAATAATGAAATTGTTATCTCTATTATTGATAGGCTTATCCAGCTTAGTAGCTTCTTCAAAATCTCCGCCAGCATTTATTTGAGAAACCCATATGTCGGATCCCCCATATTTTCCTCCAAAGTTATCTTCATGAAATATTCTGCTAAAATATAGTCTGTTTCCATCCGGATGCATTAAGGGTAATAGTTCCTCAGCATCTGAATTTACAGCACTAGATAACCTTTTTCCAGAATCTTCATCCTGGTTTTGAGCATAACTAGCTGTAAAACAGAAAATTAAAATTAGCCACTTGAAATGTGCCATCTTCACTAGTTTTGACCTATCTAATCATTTTCACAAAATTCAAAAAAAAGAAGGAATCAAGGGAATAATGATGTAATAAAATTAGGTTAATTTAATCAAATTTGCACTTATTTTTGAAAAAATTGTTTAATAAAATGATTTTCTTGAGAGTATTTATATCAACGCGTAACATAATGATAACAAAAAAAGCCCTGTAACAGGGCCCTTAAATTCTTGATAATTAAATTCTTAATCGAGTGTGATTTATGCTACACGTAATTTTTTGTATTTAGACTTTTCAAGTTTGTCTATTGCATAATCCCGTGTAATTTTAAGTTCATTCACATCTTTATTACCTGGTAATTCAAACATTGCATCAGTAACAATTGCTTCACAAATGGAACGCAAGCCTCTGGCTCCTAGTTTAAAGTCGATTGCTTTTTCTACAATGTACTCGAGTGCTTTATCGTCAAACTTCAATTCAATTTTCTCCATGGCAAATAGCTTTTTGTATTGTTTAACCAAAGCATTTTTAGGTTTGGTCAAAATTAACTTGAGCGTTTCTTGGTCCAATGGATTGAGAAAAGTGACTAATGGCAAACGACCGATTAACTCGGGAATAAGACCATAGCTTTTCAGGTCCTGGGCAGTTACATATTTTAAAAGATTTTCTTTATCTAGCTCCATTTCTTCCTTATTTTGAGTGGAAAAACCTAATGGCCTGGTATTCAATCTTTTGCCAATATGTCTATCCATACCATCAAAAGCACCTCCACATACAAACAGGATGTTTTCTGTATTTACTGAAATCATTTTTTGGTCAGGATGCTTTCTGCCTCCTTGAGGTGGCACATTAACTGAAGTTCCTTCCAGTAATTTCAGTAATGCTTGCTGCACTCCTTCACCACTTACATCGCGGGTAATTGAAGGGTTATCAGATTTACGAGCTATTTTATCAATTTCATCAATATATACTATTCCTCGCTCTGCAGCTTCAACTTCATAATTGGCTGCCTGCAACAAACGGGTTAGAATACTTTCTACATCTTCTCCTACATATCCCGCTTCCGTTAATACAGTAGCATCAGCAATACAAAATGGCACTTGAAGCATATTGGCCAAAGTGCGAGCCAAATAGGTTTTACCGGTACCGGTTTCACCCACCATAATGATATTTGACTTTTCAATTACTACATCATCATCATCGTCTGCTTTCTTCTGCATCAGCCGTTTGTAGTGATTGTATACTGCTACAGATATTACTCTCTTCGCTTCATCTTGACCGACTACATATTGATCAAGATATTTTTTTATCTCGATCGGTTTGCTGAGATTAAATTCAGGAGAGTTGCTCTTATTTTTAGTTTTTAATTCTTCGGTAAGAATTTGCTGCGCCTGTGTAATACAACGATCACATATATGGGCATGGATGCCAGAAACCATCAAGTCTACATCTTTTTTATTCCTACCGCAAAATGAACAGGTAACTTGTGCCATAAAAACTTTTTTTCTTTATTTTTTCTCTAGTACTTCATCTATCAAGCCATATTCTTTGGCAGCTTGTGCTTTCATCCAGTAATCGCGATCCGAATCTTTGCTGATAGTTTCTACATCCTGACCTGTATGATTAGCCAAAACTTCAAATATTTCTTTTTTTATCATTAATATCTGCTTAGCAGTAATTTCAACATCAGAAGCCTGTCCGGCAGCTCCACCAAGGGGTTGATGAATCATTACACGGGCATGGGGCAATGCTGACCGTTTTCCTTTGGTTCCACCCGTGAGTAAAACGGCACCCATAGAAGCTGCTAAACCTGTGCAAATAGTGGCTACATCAGGCCCCACGTATTGCATGGTATCATAAACACCCATACCAGCATAAACGCTACCACCTGGACTATTTATATACATGTAGATATCTTTTTGTGCATCAGCTGAATCAAGAAATAATAGCTGAGCTACCACGATGTTAGAAACATAATCGTCTATTGGCATTCCTAGAAAGATAATTCTATCCATCATCAATCTGGAAAAAACATCCATCGCCACGGCATTCATCCTACGTTCTTCTATGATATTGGGGGTAAGGTTGGTAATGGTTTGCATATATTGGTCTACAGCTAAACCATTTAACCCCTGGTCTTTAACTGCAAATTTTCTAAACTCCTCTTTGTCAATTCTATCGTACATTATTGCAAAAATGTTTTTTGATTATTTAATTTATTCATTAAAAAAAAAGCCCTCGTAAAAAAAGGACTTTAAATATAACTAGAATTTCTTAAACTTGGTTCAATGAAATTATTTTTTATGCTTTTGATTCTACCACCTTCTTAAATTCATCAAAAGATACTTGTTTATTTTTTATGGTGCTATTTTCTTTTATAGCAGCAAAAACCTTTTCGTTTTTGATTTGCTCATACAGGTTCATGTAGTTTTTTCCGTTTTCTGCTTGCAGATAATTTTGAGCAAAACTGTCTAAACTGGCTTCCATTTGTTCATTGGCAAGCCCCGACGATTGCAAATAATTTCTAAATAAAGCTTTTGCTTTATCCGATACCTCTTCATTCTCAACTTTAAGGTCAAATTTATTCAGCAACTTGTCTTTAATTAGTATCCACTTCAATTCCTTCACGTACTTGTCATAATCTTTCTCGATATTCGCCTCGTCAGTATTTTCCTGATTAGTAGCAATAAGCCATTTTTTAAAGAAGTTATCTGGTACCGTCATTTTGGTGTTTTCTACATAAGCCTCTCGGGCATCTATTTCAAAAAGTTGATCCGATTCGCGCTTATAATTTTCTTTAAAGCTTTCTTCAATTTTTTCTTTAAATTCATCTTCCGATTTCACCTGATCGGGCTCAAATAACTTATCAAAGAATTCCTGATTCAAATCAGCCTTTTCTCTTCTCTCAATTTTATTGATTTGAAATGTAAAGTCACCTTTAATTTCTTTGGCATCATCTTCGGGCAAATCGGTTAACTTAGCAATTGCCTTGTCATCTACTAACGCTTTATCGATTGCAAAAGTAATGGTATCTTCTAATTTCTTTCCCATCCAATTTTTCTTCTCACTCTTGCTTAGCATGTCTAAAGTAATAATGGCTTCTTTGTCCAATTCTCCTTCCAATTGTTTCAAATGGCCCCTGACGATTTCTTCTTCATTGGCTATTTCTTTCATTTCCTGTAAAGGCCCATATTGCTTGCGCAAATCTTCTACTTGCTCATTTACTTGCTTTTTATCTGTTTTGATCTCGTAATAAGTGATCTTTTTATCACTATCTACTTCAAAATTATCAACTAAGCCTACTTCATATTCAAATTCAAATTCTTTTTGAGTATCAAAATCAACATCAGCATTTTTATCATTATTGGGTAAAGGCTCACCTATTATTTTGAGGTCTTGTTCTTTGATGTAATCTGTAAGGGATTGGTTCACAAGGGAGTTAAGCTCATCTACCAAGATAGCTTTGCCATACATTTTTTTAATCAAAGAAACGGGCACTTTGCCCGGTCTGAAACCTTTTATACTGGCTTTTTTCTTATATTCTTTTAGTTTTTCGTCAACTTTAGGTTGATAATCAGCTTCATCAATTTTTATTTTAATAGAAGCTTCGTTGTTTTCGGTTTTATCTAATATTATATCCAAAGCTTTGCAAATTTTAAGTTTTCAGAACCTTATTTAATAAAAACCCCCAATCAATTCATTGATCGAGGGTTAATTTTGCAGCGTGCGGATGGAGGGACTCGAACCCCCATGCCTCGCGGCGCTAGATCCTAAGTCTAGTGCGTCTACCAATTTCGCCACATCCGCTTGATGTTTCGATAGTTAAATTTTAAGAAAAAGCCCTCTAAATATGGCTCTTAAAATTTTAGAGTTGCAAAGTTAAATAAAAACAGGAATTATACAAATAATGAAGTTATTTATTTTTCTCTTTCCAAACCATGCTTTTTTATGTTAAAATCTTTTTTTATAATATTAACCCATGAAATTTTAGCCATGGATTACCTTATTGTTGTATATTTGAATCAAAATCAAAGTAACATTATTTTATGAAAAACAAATTAATAATTCTATTATTATCCTTATCATTTTTATGGGGCTGCACCCAAAATAATCAACAAAATGAACGAGTTGAATACACTACCGATCCGTTTCCTGGAGAAGCGGGCAAAACATTAGATTCGCATGCCAGGTGGGATACGTGGGATAAGCCCGCGGAGGGTTTTTTAGGTGAATTTGTAAGAGTACCTCGTAATGAAGTGGTAGGGTTTGCCCTATATACTTATCAAGATGGCAAATTGAAGATAACTGCTCAATTATACCCTCTACAACCCGAAGAATCTAGAGAGGTGCGTCTTGAAATGAAAAATGATGGTGAATGGGAACAGGTAAAAACAGCCGAAGTTGTTTACCCCGGATGGTCTGCCCATTTCGAGATTGAAGACTGGAACGATGCCAAGGACGTACCTTACCGTGTTTTGCATGGAGAAGAAGCATCTTTCGAAGGACTCATTCGTAAAAATCCAAAAGATAAAAAAGAAATAGTTGTAGCTTCTTTATCTTGTAACTCAAATCAAAATCGAGAAAATAGAGATGAAATCGTGAACAAGCTAAAGCAACAAAATCCTGATTTGTTGTTTTTTGCCGGAGATCAAAGTTACGATCACAAAGAACATACCGCCGGTTGGTTGCTTTGGGGCAAGCAATTCAAAGAAGTAATTAAAGATCGTCCTGTGGTTACCATTCCAGATGATCATGATGTAGGCCAGGGCAATGTTTGGGGAGAAGGGGGAAAAAAAGCTGAGTCGCCCGCGGGAGATAATGGTGGATATTATTATCCTGCTGAATATGTAAATATGGTACAGCGGTGTCAAACTTCACATTTACCCGATCCTGCTGATCCCACACCTGTCAACCAGGGAATTACCGTGTACTATACCAGCTTAAACGTAGGCGGGGTAGACTTTGCCATTATTGAAGATCGTAAATTCAAGTCAGGCCCGGCCGGAAAAATACCCCAAATGGGACCACGCCCCGACCATATTACTAAGGAAGGATATGATCCTGCTAAAGTAGATTTACCAAGCCTTAAGCTTTTGGGAGATCGGCAGCTTACTTTTCTTAATCAATGGGGGCAAGACTGGACCAATACCGAGATGAAAGCCGTTCTTTCGCAAACGGCATTTTGCGGTGCGGTACATTTGCACGGTGCTATGGATAATAGGTTACTGGCAGATCTCGACTGTAATGGCTGGCCACAAACAGGAAGAGACAACGCCCTTAAGGCAATGCGAAGAGCTTTTGCCACGCACATGTGTGGAGATCAGCACCTGAGTGTAGTGGTAAAGCACGGCATTGATGAATTTAGAGATGGTCCTTTTGCATTCACCAACCCAGCGATCGTTAATACATACTATGGGCGATGGTGGTGGCCAAAAGATGAAAAGGCAGGAGCAGGTGCATCTATTGATAATGAGCTGCCATGGACGGGTGACTATCTTGACGGATTGTATAATAAAATCACCATGTTTGCTTATGCAAATCCTGATTTTGCTACGGTAAAAGCAATGCGCGATACATTAAAAAGATCTGAGGTAAACTTAGGCGATGGCTATGGCTTAATTCGATTTAATAAGGAGACCCGGGAAATTACCTTTGAAGCCTGGCCCCGATTTGCCGATCTAGCCGATGGAGATGAAGCACAATATCCTGGTTGGCCTATTAAATTTAGCATGAATGAAAATGATGGAAGAAAGCCGGTAGGTTATTTGCCAACTTTACAATTCAATAAGCCTGACCCAGTAGTGCAAGTAATCGCGGAAGCCGATAATGAGATTCTTTATACTGTACGAGTGCAAGGTAATTCATTTCAACCTCCTGTTTATGCTCAAGGCACCTATACTGTAAATGTAGGTGAAAATAAACCTGATAAATGGAGTAAAGAGCAAATGACCATAGCAAAAGATGAAAAAATGGAAGTCGCTTTGTGATAGCGTAACATCAAAATATTAGTCATTCAGATTGGAATAAAAGCCGGTTTAATTTATCGGCTTTTTCTTTTTTGTTTGACTAGTGGGTTAATTGCTAAATTCACTCGCTATTTTCACCTCTCTTTTTCCTTTATACTATGTTAAAATTTTCAACCGTAGCGCTGCCATTTTCTCAAATTTGGCCATGTCTAAAGAAAAAATATGAGCAAAAATTTATTAAGCCAATTTAATAATTCTTGCATTCAAGTCATAAATTCAACAGCAAACTGTTAGCGCCAAAAAACTTCATGTTTTTGGGTTGAAAAACTTTAAAAGATATGTCGCGTTTATCGCCAGGGGAAAAATGCGAAATTTCCACATTAAAGAAACATAGTTTCCGCAATTCTGCTATCGCTAAGCCCATTGGCAGAGATAAGTCGACCATCGGTAGGGAACTGAAAAGAAATGCTGATGTTCGCAGCATGGAATACCGTGCAGATTTGGTTCAAAGGAAGGTTGACCAGAGGCATAAAGAGAAAAACAAGTATAAAGCCTTTACACCTGAATAGAAAATACTGTTACTTATTAAGAACTGTATTAAAACAACAACAAAAGCTCTAGCAATTTATGCTTTTTGGTGAACATAATCACCAAAAAGCATGACATTCGGTGAATATATTCACTAAAAGTACTATATTTGCGGAATGTATTCACGAGTTCTAAATAATTTGATCAAAAATAAAACAGGCCGGGGAAAGGCTATTATCATCGTTGGCCCCCGTCAAGTTGGCAAGACAACCCTGATTAAGTCACTGCTTGAAGGCCAATCTTATCTTTTTATCGATGGTGATGATCCTCAAATACGTACAATTTTATCATCTCCTAATACGGAAGAAATCAGACGAATTATTGGCAATAACAAAATGGTATTCATTGATGAAGCTCAAAGAATCAGCAACATCGGAATAACCATGAAAATCATAATTGACCAATTCAATGATGTACAGGTAATTGCCAGTGGTTCGTCATCTTTTGATCTATCCAATCAAATCAATGAACCATTGACCGGTCGAAAATGGGAGTATGAACTTTTCCCCATCAGCTGGCAAGAATATGAAAATCATAACGGCTTCCTACATACCAGTCAGCAACTAGAAAACAGGCTTATTTACGGATTTTATCCGGATGTGCTCAACAATCCGGGTGATGAAAGGGAAGTACTGAAAAATTTAACGGATAGTTATTTATTTAAAGACATTCTTGCATTTGCGGATATACGGAAGCCGGAATTATTGGATAAATTGGTACAAGCCTTAGCCTTACAAGTAGGTAATGAAGTAAGCTACAATGAATTGTCCCAAATAGTAGGTGTCGATAAAAATACAATTGCTAAATATATTGACTTGTTACAGAAAGGATATGTAATTTTTAAATTAGGTAGCTATAGTAAAAACCTCCGAAATGAACTGAAAACCAATAAAAAAATTTATTTCTATGACAATGGCATACGCAATATGGTAATCGGGAATTTTAGTCCTTTGGCGTTGCGTCAGGATGTTGGAGCCTTATGGGAAAATTTTCTTATTACGGAAAGACTGAAATCAAATTCCTATCAGCAAAGAATGGCAAGAGTGTATTTTTGGCGCACAAAACAACAACAGGAAATTGACTTTGTAGAAGAAAAAGATGGGCAAGTTTATGCATTTGAATTTAAATGGAATGAAAAAAAGAAAGCTACTATACCAAAGAAATTCATTGATGCCTATCAAGCAGAAGCATTGGTGATCACGCGTGATAATTTTAGGGATTTTATTAGCTAATTAGGTTTTAATATTTTGATTTATAGAAATGGAAATAATCGACGCCACCATTTAGTATTTTTCCCATCTTCTTCATAATAGCCATAGCCATAACCGTAGCTATTCCCATAGCCGTACCCATAACCATAGCCATAAGCGTATTTGTTAAAATTGATATCGTTAAAAACAATGACCATGTTTTTAACTTTGCCGTCATTGTACATCTCGCTCATATTATGCAAAGCAGATTTTAATGTTTTACTTTGGCGGACCACGAGGAAATTAAGGTCACTTAATTTCACTAATTCCATAGCATCGGATACAAGCCCGATAGGAGGAGTGTCGATTATAATATGATCAAATTCTTCACGTAATTGATCCATGAGATGAACCATTTTTTCAGAAGCTAATAACTCAGCCGGGTTGGGTGGTATATCTCCACCCATCAACACATAAAAATTTTCTGTTATCGGATTTAAAATCAATTCATTTACATCATCATTAAAGCCGGCTAAATAATTACTTAAGCCTTTGCTATCTCGCAGGTTTAGGTAATCCGACAAGGTGGGTTTACGCATATCGGCACCTAGCAGGAGCGTTTTTTTGCCAGTATTCGCGAAAGTTAGTGCCAGATTGATAGAGCAAAATGTTTTGCCTTCTCCACTAATGGAGCTGGTGATCAAATATACTTTTTGAGATCGCTTACCATCACCAATAAAATATTTTAAATTGGCCCTCACACTTCTAAACGACTCAGATACCTGGCTTCGAGGCCGCTCTTTTACTACTAGTTGGCTAGGCATACTACTATGACCAATATTACCTATCATTGGAATAGAAGTATTTTTTATTAGATCATCCTTGGTAATAATTTTGTTGTTAAGCATATCTTGCAGGTAAATTAATCCAACAGGTATGCCTAGCCCCAATAGTACTGCAATCATGTAATTTTTTTTCTGATTAGGATGTATTGGTATAGAGCTATAGCCAGGTCTGTTTACTACCTGGTAGTCGGAAGTAGTAGATGCCTTAGCTATACTGGCTTCTGTTTTACGCTCAAGCAACATGTTGTAAATTCCTTCATTGAGGGCAAACATTCTTTGTAATTGAGCCAATTCCCGATATTCATCCTGAAAATCACGAATAGAGCTATAGTAAAAATCGATTTTTTGATTTATTTCTTGTATGGCCTCCTGGTTGGCTTCTTGCATGTTTTCAATGTTTTCAAACATGTTGTCTTCCAGACGGGCAATTTTTTCGTGGCTACGATTTACAAGAGGATTCTGGTCATTTTTTTCATTTTTATCAATTTTGTTTCCCATTTTTATCTGCATATATTCATTCACCATTTCTTCAAGTAGCGGTGCTTCCAGCCCTATTACGTTTGGGGCAAATACCTCTTCTTCTCTTTGTTGCTTAATATAATTAGATAAATAATTCAAATATCGGTTGGTTAATATAAGTTGGGCCTTTTGCTGGTCCATTTCGTTGAGCTTACTAAATATATAAGTATTGCCATTGGCTAGCTCCCGATTGGCCAACTTATAATTATCAATGCTGGATTGAAACTCGATGAGCGAATCTGATATTTGAGCCAATTGCTCATTAATAAAATTGATAGAATTGGTGGCATAGGCATTTTTCTCTTCCAGCCCTTTTATTATTACCACATCAAAATAATTTTTGATAAAGTCCATGTCCTTTTCCGGAATGGTGCTTCGCATATTCACATTCAAAATGGCAGAGCCTTTTTGGGCCCATGAAATATTGAGTCTGCTTCGATATTCGTTTACCAGCTGATTTCTGTTTTTGATTATGAACAAGTTTCTTACATCCTGATTCCTGCTGGGATTACCGTTGTTGAGATAAATAGCGAAAACAAAGCCGTTTTGATTGTAAACTTCTCCATATTGGTAAGTTCCTTTTATTACCTCCGACCAACCTTCATCTTCTGTAGTAAGTTTATAAGTTTGCCTGTCTACTACCAAAATTTCGATTTCAATATTGTAAGGAATTGTTCTGGAGGTAGAATCAACTACTACTCGATAAAAGCTGCTGGGATAAGATTCATTGCGTTTGCCAAATATGCGTCCTTTTACCCTGCCTTCGGCAAAATACTCTACCGCGAAGTCCAACCTTTGTAAAGTAGCATCTATTTTGTCTTGCGATTTCAAAAGAGGGATTTCCTGAAATACTTCTATGCGATTACGGAAAAAATAATCGCCACTAATTTCGGTAGGTAACATGCTGCTGCTGTTATCATCAAATTTTTGGGTGATTATGCTGCCGCTTATTACGTATATTGGGGTTTCGTAGCGATTTACCAGGTAGGCTACTGTTAAAGCCAATAATAAAGAGGCTGCTATCCAATACCACTTTCTCCAAATTTTGCCTAAAAACTTTTTTACTTCCGCCAGGCTATCGTTATGTTCAAACCCTCTCTCATTCATAATTATCTATTAAATATGACGTATAATGAAATAGCTGCAGTAATTAAACTTATTATTGTAGAAGTGCTTGGTAAGGTATAATTTCTTGTGGTGCGTACCGGTAAAGGTGGTACTACAATTAAATCACCAGGTTGTAGATAGAAATATTCTGTCGCCAGCAAGTCTTCTTGTAAAGTATTTAAATATACAATTTCTTTTTGCTCTCCATTAGATCTTATAATTTTTATATTGCTCCTATCCGCAAATTCGGAGAGGTTACCAGCCAGCATGAAAGCATCAAATAAATTGAAGTTTGGATCAAACGCGGTGTATCTACCCTCGGCCTCCACTTCACCAATGATAGTAAAATGAAAACTCAAGAGCTGTATTCTTACCATAGGTGTTTCATAAAACCCCCTTAGCTTAGTTCTTATACTATCCTCAGCTTGTTCTATTGTCAATCCACTCAAGGTTACTACTCCTATTTCCGGCAACTCCAGTTGTCCATTGTTATCAAGTTCAAAACCAGACTGCATCTGATCCAGCATTAATGAACTTATTCCGCCACCTTCTCCGGCTCTTTGTTGTATGAAGCCACCTTGATTCCTGAACTGGTTATTGCCTCTGCCTCCCATCGGGTTTTGCTGGTATTGGTTAAGCTTACGTATTTGTCCCAGCTGTTCTTCATATTTTTTAATAAAATTATATTCTTCAGGCGTAATACTGGCTACGCGTAGCGAGATGATATCATTTGGTTTCAACTCGTAATTAGAAATTTTGGTATCATAAGATCTTACCACTACATCAGTAGGGTTTTGCTTATTCAAATCATCATCTGATTGAAGATATACAATTTTTCTATTAGGAACACACGAGGTAAATAATAGTATTCCAATTAATATATAAAAAATAAAGCTTTTTTGATAGCGCATATTATTCCGAAATGCAATTTTCATTATGCAAAAGTCATTATTGACAGTTATAACTTGCTGGCGCCAAATTTATTACAACTATATTAATTTTTATGAAGCCAGGTACTTTATTTTTAGTTTTTACCCTTTTATGCAAATTAAGTTCATTTAAAATATTTAAAATAACCTTCCCGGTCCAGCAATTCTGAAAAAGTGATTTATATCATTTTCTTAACATTTGAAATTTTTTATTTTTACAACATTGTTGTAAAAACAGAAACAATAACATCATACATGACAAAAAAAATAGTAATAATTGGGGGTTCGGCAGCAGGACCAAAAGCCGCGTCCAAAGCTCGTAGGCTTGACCAAAATTCAGAAATTACCATGATTCAGAAGGGGCAATTTTTAAGTATGGCTTCTTGTGGTTTTCCCTATTACGTGGGAGGCGTTTTTGATAAGCAAAGCCAAATGGTAAAAGAACCCGCCTCATTTCAAAATATAAAAAATATCAATGCCTTGATTAAATCTGAAGTTATCGCCATTAACAGGAAAGAAAAAGTGGTGGTAGCCAAGAACATGGTTACTCAGGAGGAAACTCAATTTCCTTACGACAAACTGATGATTGCTACTGGTTCAGTACCGGTAATTCCTCCTATACCAGGAGTAGATCTGGATGGAGTTACCACGCTGCAGAGTGTGGAAGATGCCAAATTTTTAAAAGAAAGAGTGCAAAGCAAAAATGTGAAGCATGCGGTAGTGGTAGGTGGAGGATTAATTGGCATCGAGACTACAGAAGCATTGCAACTGGCAGGTATTAAGGTGACAGTAGTAGAGCGATTGCCACAAATTTTAACTTTTATGGATTGGGAAATGGCCAAGCTAGTAGAAAATCACATAAAAGAAAAAGGTTCTGAGGTGCTTACTAATACATCTGCCCAGGAAATAGTGGGTGAGGATGGCAAAGTAAAAGGGGTAAAACTGGATACCGGAGAAGAATTGCCCTGTGAACTTGTAGTGCTTTCTGTAGGGGTAAAACCAAATTCAAAATTGGCAGCGTTAGCCGGATTAGAAATTGGTGAAATAGGAGGAGTGCGGGTGAATAAGTACTTGCAAACCAGTGATCCGGATATTTATGCAGCAGGAGATTGTATAGAACCTGTAAATATGATCAATGGCGAATACACGTGGCTGCCCATGGGAGATGCTGCTAATCTGCAAGCCAGGGTGGCAGCCCAAAATATGGTGAAAGACCAACCCGAGGTACAATACAAGGGTGTAGTAATGACTGCGATTTGCCAGGCCTTTGAATTTACAGTGGCTAATACCGGTTTCTCCGAAAATTACGCCAAGCGAAAAGGATACCCCAACCTACTTACTACCATACAAGTAGGACCCGATAAGCCAGGGTTCATGGGCGCTGACTATATTACCATAAAAATGGTAGCCGATGCCAAAACAGGTAAATTTTTAGGAATGCAGGCGGCAGGTAGGGGCGATGTAGCCAAAAGGATTGCCATAGGTGCCATGGCATTACACGGTCAAATGTATATAGAAGACCTGGTAAGCCTTGATTTACCTTACGCGCCACCCTATTCACCGGCTATTGACAATTTTATTACAGCAGCTCACGTGTTGGAAAATAAATTTTTGGGCAGAATGGATGGCATATCTGCCACCGAGGTAATGGAAAAAATAAATAAGAAAGAGGACCTGCTATTGCTCGATGTGCGAAATATGACCGAGTATGAAGAGACGAGATTGGGCCTGGGAGAAATGCTAATACCATTGCCTACCCTTAGGAAAAGCTTGGACAATCTGCCTCAAGAAAAAAACAAAGAAATAATCGTTTATTGTAAAGTATCATTGCGAGGATACGAGGCAGCAACGTTTCTAATGTCGCGAGGCTACAAAAAGGTAAAAGTATTGGAAGGAGGTATGATGGCCTGGCCATTTGCCAAAGAACGATAATAGATTGATTTTTTTAACTGTACCGCCTGGCAATTTAAAGATTTGTCAGGCGGATTTTTTTTGTAAGGGTAAAATTTTTAGTGGCAACCATACCCTTAATAACAATGAAATTTTTAGAATCGGGAATAAAGATAATCTTTTTCCAAGATTAGGAAGTGGATAAAAGTAGGTAGTCTAATTATAGAAATATGCTTTAAGAAACGATAAAGATTTTGCCTACCTTATTGCCCTTGTTATTAGCTAATAGGTTATAATTAATTTTAGTTTTATTAGAAGTAAGCTTAATATAATCAGTTTCACCTATAGTAATTTCTTTACCAAATGAACTATAGGATGTCACTTCCCAGGTCAGGTGTGATGGCTGTATTTAAAGTTACATTAAAATCTTGCCTGCTCACGCAATTGTCGGTAGAAATCACTTCGAGCCAATAGCCTCCTGAAGCTGTAAAAGTGGAGGACCTCGTATTGGCACCGTTGCTCCATTGATAGGAAGCACCAGCAGTAAATGCATCTAAAGTAATAGTACTGCCACAGGTTTCTATATCATCGGCTAAGTCGAAGACGAAGTGTATGTGGAAGTACTTCCTGCTTTAATCGTGGACTTACCGGAA
>CAZQEZ010000090.1:0-17985 GCA_964592475.1 uncultured Roseivirgaceae bacterium | reverse complement strand
AAGATACAATGTTCGTGTAAAATGAGCGTGCCGAACTGGCAACTTCTTTACGTTTTTTACTTCCCAAAATAACAATTTTCCGATGACTTTGCAAAAAACCTGAAGCCATGCTCTTTTTACGCTGTTGTGTGTGGTGCTTTTTGAATTTTATCCGATTAGTTTTGTTTTTGAATTAAAAGAGTCTTTTTGTTTACAGCAAGTTCCATTCCTTTTTTCTTTTTGTACAATACAGTTAATACAATAATAAATATCACGGTAATAAATCGGAATACATTTGAATATAATCCGCCAAGTGCATTGTCGCTAACAGAAAATAATTCCCAAGACAGATTCATTAACATATGCAGGAAAACAGGTATCCATATATTAAAATTCCATTCTGCATACACCCAAGCAAATAAGATACCTCCAAAAAAAGTAATCAAGAAAATTCCTACTAATTCAGCAAATTCAGTACTTTGATATAAGTGTA
This sequence comes from uncultured Roseivirgaceae bacterium, assembly GCA_964592475.1. GTDB lineage: Bacteria > Bacteroidota > Bacteroidia > Cytophagales > Cyclobacteriaceae > CAZQEZ01. The sequence continues at coordinate 17,513 of CAZQEZ010000090.1, read as the reverse complement.
GAAATCCGAAGTAAAGCGCACCGAAAAAAACCGAAAGTATAAATCCGAGTTTGGTCTTCTTAAACGGTAATCCGAATAAAAATCCTCTAAAATATAGTTCTTCAAAGAAACCAGCTGAAATAGCTCCAATCAAAATTGTATTTATTGAAACTTTTGTGTTGAAATCAAAAACTATACTAAAACCTATAAACATTGGCAACGCACATATAAAAGCAAATAAGAATCCTTTAATGATTGATTTATCAAGTCCTAAACTCTGAAAAAAGTCAGTTTTGCAGCCAATTAGTAAAGTACCTAAAAATAGTGGAATTCCAATAATTGCATAAGCGATTATATGACTTACGCCAAGTTGATTGATTAGCTCAAAGAACCATTTTCTTATGTCTTTAAAGTACATATCATCAAGAACAAAATAAAATCCGAATGATATAATAAGAATTAGAAGGGTTTTAGCTGTTTTTTTCATGTTTAAATTACTTTGTGGTTCTATAATTTTATAATGGTACTTGAATTTCTGTAAATGATTTTTTTGCATTAAACATAATCGGGATAGAATAGCTGATTACTCCGCAAATCCCCCGCAGATCCGGACTTACAGAATTCCCCGCCAGTTGGCGCCAGTTGGCGGGCTCCTCAGTTAATATATTTTAATATCTGGTGCCTAATTTAGACATTATAGTGTTTTTATACAACTAAATTTTGTTTGCCTGATGGCGATTTCTCCGAGTAAATCCATGCTTTCTGTATTTGTGAATTTGATAAATGGGTAAATACCAGATTCGTGCACTAGATCACACCAGTAAGCTAAAAACCCTGCGGCTTCATCTTTATTTTTAAGGTGCCGCCATTATCGCTCAAGCTTATCATGTACCGAATATTCACTAGCTTTATTATCGTATCCGATTTCGATATGGAGTTCCTTCATTTTGGTAGTCTCTATTTCTTTGAAGTAAACATTTACTACTTGCCATGGCCTCTGTAAGCCTAGTGCTAATTGGAATATTTCAAGTGTGTTCATTTTGCAAGTTTAATAACTATTTCTAAATTTCCACACTAATTCATATAGAGCTGAAAAAACCTTCGTGTCTTAGTGCCTTCGTGGCCCTTGTCAAATAAACACAGCTGGCCCTTATAAGTGTCGAATATTGGTCATCGAGGTCAAAAAAGTCATCCCCGTGCAAAAATGAAAAAGCCTGACTAATATAAATTAATCAGGCTTTGTATTAATTAATGCTAATTGATAATTGATCTATTTTGTTTTTTCCTTGGCTTTATTGCTTCTTTTTACCTTATCTTCCAAACTTCCAGCTTTCTTTGATTCACTTTTATTAAGCAAATCAACTGCAATAGGTGATGCTATAAATACCGATGAATAAGTACCCACAATAATACCGATAAACAAGGCGAATGAAAAACCACGAAGTACCTCACCACCAAAGACCAATAATATAAGTACTACAAATAGCGTGGTAGCGGAAGTAATTACCGTACGGCTAATAGTATCATTAATACTTAAATTAAATGTTTTAGATATATCTGAGCTAGGTCTTAATTCAAGATTTTCTCTAATCCTATCGAATACAACCACCGTATCGTTAATAGAGTAACCAATAATGGTAAGCATGGCTCCTATAAATACCTGATCTATTTCAAAACTTTTGCCAAACAATTTGGCTATGGCAAATGCTGCTAATACAAACAAAGTATCATGAAAAACCGCGATAATGGCCCCGGTACTAAATTGCCATTTTTTAAACCTGATTAAGATATAAAGGAATATCACGATCATGGCAATTAAGACCGCCTCGAGAGAAGCCGTTTTAATATCATCGGCAATTGTGGCTCCTACTTTAGATGAACTGGATATTGAGAAAGTGCTTTCATCAATATTTTTGTCGTCTTGTACGTATTCCATACCTGTATGCTTTGCCAATCCTCTGATCAGACTATTACGCACCAAACTATCGGCCTGCTCCGATTCATCCCCTACCTGGTAACTGGTAGTAATTTTGATCACATTATTTGAGCCAAAAGTTTTAACTTCGGTACCCGCTTCTTCAAATTCTTCTGTTAATGCCACTTCTATTTGAGAAGGGGTAACAGGATCTTGAAAACTTACCACGTATGATCTACCACCGGTAAAATCAACGCCCAAGTTTAAACCTCCTTCAGCCACCATTAGAATCATTCCCGAGCCTATCACCAATGAAGAAACCACGTAAGCAACCCTTCGTCGGCTCAGAAAATCGAAGCTGGTATTGGTTAGCAAATTCTTTGTAAAAGCAGTAGCAAAAGAGATTTTGCTTTGATCTCCTTTTCTTATCATAAAACTCATTATTACCCTGGTAATGAACACTGCAGAGAAAAACGAACTGGCAATACCAATCATTAATGTTGTGGCAAAACCTCTAACCGGTCCCTGACCAAATACAAATAGAATTACTGCTGTAAGGAATGTTGTTACGTTGGCATCTATAATAGAACTAAAAGCTTTGCTATACCCTCGGCTGATGGCATTGAGCAAGGAACTTCCAAGCCGCAGCTCTTCCCTTATCCGCTCAAATATCAAAACGTTGGCATCTATAGACATACCAATGGTAAGTACTATACCAGCAATACCTGGCAATGTAAGCGCCGCGTTCCGCTGAGCTAAAATACCAAGAATAAAGAATATATTGAAAACCATAGCAGCTATGGCCACTAAACCACCTTTGGCGTAGTAAAATACCATAAACACTACCACGAGGGCAAGGCCTAATACGATAGAATTGATACCCTGACTTTGCGCTGCCTGGCCTAAGCTAGGTCCTACAATTTCTTCCTCTACAATTCTGGCTTTGGCAGGTAGCGAACCGGCTTTTAATATATTGGCCATATCCTGTGCTTCTTCCAAAGAGAAATTACCGGTAATTTGTGAACTTCCTCCCGCAATTTTATTTTGTACCACCGGTGCAGAGTATACGAGGTTATCCAATACTATAGCTATTCTTCTGCTCACATTATCTTCAGTAAGTCGTGACCAGGTTTTGGCACCACTGCTATTCATGGTCATGCTTATTGCCGGCCGGCCAGCTTCATCATAATTCATACGAGCATCCGTAATTACTTCACCGGTAAGTGGGGCCATCATATTACGTGATCCGCCCCGTATTGCATATAGTTCTACTAATTGATCTCCTTCTTGTGCCTCTATAATATCTTTACCCCAAATAAACCGTATTCCGCGTGGTAAAATATTGCGTACATCTTCACGATTTAATATGCTATTGATCTTTGATGAATCATACACGCTATATACCAAACCTCCCTGTGATTTTATCAAACCAAAAAGAGGTGATACCTGATTGTTCATCATAGAATCTAATGAAGAAGTATCTGCTGGAATTTCGGTAGCTAAGTTTTCCTCAATGGTGTCAATACTATCAGGATAACTTTCTTGCAATACTGCCTGATCAACATCTTCTTGCAGTAAATCGCTTATGTCAGTATCTTCTTCTCCAAGTAAATCTTCGTCCGTCTCTTCAAATGATTCACTTAGGGCTTCTTCAAGATTTTCTTCTTCCGATTCATCAATTCCGAAATCCGGCGCTTTCATTTGCTGCTCTTCTACCAGCATAGCATTTATTTCTTGCAGTTCCTGCACAATATCATTGAGCTCATATACTTCCCAAAATTCCAGTTTGGCAGCCCTTTGCAAAAGCCTTTTAACCCTTTCCGGGTCATCAGCACCCGGCATTTCTACCTGAATTCTACCAGTTCCTTGTAGTCTTTGTATATTGGGAGCGGTAGTACCGTATTGGTCTATCCTGGTACGCAAAATTGTAAAAGTACGGTCAATGGCGCTTTCAATTTCTTCATTGATCATATCGATAATTTCATCATCGGATGATTCAAAATTAATGCGGCCCTGATTTCTGGCATTTACAAATATATCTGCCAGTTTACGATTGGGCGCCACTTCGTTCCAGGCTTGATCAAACAATTGGATAAATCTGGCCTGGCTGTTTTTTTGCAGCTCCTGTGCCATTTGTATAGCTGCTACTAAATCTTCATCTTGTGAATTGGCTGCCAACCCTTTGATTATATCTACCGGAGATACTTCCAGTACCACATGCATACCACCCTGTAAGTCAAGACCCAGGTTTAATTTACTTTCGTTTATATCTTCCAGGGTATAATTTATACCTAAAAGATTATAAACAGGTACATTCCTGATCGAATCAAGGAAGGAACGTTTTTTTGATTCATCAAAAACACCCGCTTCATTTCGGGCATATTCATTGGCTTCTTGTTGTATATTTCTGTTAACCAATGTAAATGACAGATAATACACACATAACAGGGTGACTATTACTGTCAGAAAAATTATAAAACCTCTATTTTTCATAATTGAAATATATATTGGATAAATTAATTATTAATTGAAAGTTGATGGTAATAGTAAAATGTAATAAGATACTAGGGAGCGTTTGGTGAAATTATTTGCCCAAAGAGTGTTAAAAAATAAATATTTACAAATACCGGTAAATCGATAAGCTGTGCATCCTCGTCTTCTTCTTCAAATAAAAATTGCAATGAAAAAGAAAAAGGTATAAAAACCGGAATTTGAAAAACAGGCACTACCGCCTGGTAATTTATTAAAAACTCTTTACCTGTACGCTGTTCATCTTTTTCAGAATCTGCATCAGAGTCTGACTGAGTAATGTTTACCTGACGATGCTGCAGGTGCAAAAAATCATTGCCCACGGCAATAGATAATGTGGTGAGGATCATCGCGATCATCAGCCACTTACCTGCTATCGATATGTTATTGTTACTCATCATTTTAAAGGATTGCAAAAGTAGACAAATAATGGGTTTTACGCTATTTAATGAAAATATTTTTGCTCAATAGTTTGATTATTTCTTAATTAAATACGCTCGAGTGGCATTCCTGTTATGATGAAGGCCAGGTTAGCCTCCAATTGTCATTTATTTTCATAATTTTTCCCGGCACTCCTTGTGGAAACGCGTAATTGCTGGAGATATGTCCAAAGGGAGCATCAAAGAATATAGGATAATCATATGGCGCTACAGTTTCTTTTATTATCTGGTAAGCATCTTTACCGTAAGGTATTTGATTATCCATCATATTAGTGAATTGTCCTATCACCAGCGCGGCTAAATGCTCAAGTTTTCCAGCTCTTTTCAGCTGAATCATCATCCTGTCTACCCTATAATAATACTCTTCTATTTCTTCAATAAGCAATATCCGTTGATCGTATTTTATATCGCTGGCCGTACCAATTACATTAGTGAGCATGCTCAAATTACCACCAATAATTAATCCTTCAGCTTCCCGGGATACATTGAGCGGGTACTGGGGCAAATTAATTGCAGCCGGTTCACCAAATAAAATATCCTTTAAATGGGCAATGGCTTCTGTATTTTCCATTTTGGCGAAATTAAATGCCATAGGTCCATGTATGCTGGCAAAATTTTCGGTGACGGCTTGAGTTTGCAGGGCTGTTATGTCGCTAAAGCCAATGATCCATTTGGGGTTACGTTTAAATTCCTGCCAATTTAGTTGTTCCAAAATTCGGGTAGTGCCAAATCCTCCGCGAGCACAAAGTATAGCTTTTATATCCGGTGTATCAATTGCATTTTGAAGATCAGCTAACCGTTGTTGATCAGTACCAGCAAAATAATTGTCTTGCTGGTAGAGGTTTTGTCCTTCAAGTACTTGTAGACCCCATTGTTGCAATATTCTTTTGGCAGGCAATATTTCTTTTGCCAACACCCTTTTGGCTGGTGCCACAATGGCAATTTTATCTCCTTTCTGTAAGTAAACTGGTAGGATCATAGAGATAAAAAAAGCCCCAGGTAAGGGGCCTTAATTTTTATTAATAAATAATTTTAATTTCCTCTTTCAGTTGTTTCTTTAGGGGTAACGCCCATTTTTTTCAAAACCATGTTAGTTACGTCATCATCTTCCGATGCATAAAGCAAAATATTTACCGCGCCCATTCCATCACTAAAAATGTGAGTATATCCATTTGAAGTAGCTATTTCTCTAATAGCATTTTCAATTTTTGCATAAACAGGCTCCAGTAATTCCATTTGCTTACGCTGTATCGACTGATCAGCCTCCTGACGGAATTTTTGAATTGACTGCTGTAAATTTTGCAATTCTTCTTCTTTGTCTTTGGCTACTTGAGGCAGCATATTTTCATAATTGGCCTGCAAATCCTGAGCTTTGGTTTGAAATTCCTGAACTTTTGACTGCAACTGCTTTTCCAATTGTGTTTGAAATTCCTGTAGTTGTTTTTCAATGGTAGAATATTCAGGTAATTGAGTTACTATGTATTCAACATTGGTATAGCCAATTTTTACATTTTGCGCTATAGCGGCAAATCCTAAAAAAATTAAGGCTACGGTTAATACTAATCTGTTTTTCATGGTAATCTTTGTTTATTTATTATTATATCTTTTTGGTATTTAATTTTATGCTACAATTGATAGTTTGGCAAATTAAGTGCCAAAAGTCGGTAAAAAGAAAAATATTACCAACAAATTTTGACAGTTCCTCAATGTTATCTGCTTCAAACGATGATTTAATGCCGCTAATCGTCTCAGGTCTAATCATTTAAACACGAATCAAAAAAACAGGGAAATTTTTTAATTGCCAGAACCTGTAGTTTGCTTCGTGGTTATACCCATCTTCTTCAGTATCAAATTAGATTTATCATATTCTTCCCGGGTATATAGTAAAATGCTCATCGAACCTCTTCCATCACTGAATACATAAGTAAAGCCATTTTCAGTTGCAACTTCTTTTATTGTGTTTTCAATTGTGTAGAGTATTCTTATTCTTTTTTTTGAATCGAAGCGTATTCAGGCAATTGTGTTACCAAATACTCAGCATTGGTATAGCCAATTTTTACATTTTGGGCTTGAGTTGCAATACTGGATAAAAGAATTACAATCAGTAACAAGAGTTTATTCATGCAAAATTAAATATAAAATTAAATTTATTTAATTACGTCGTTTTCGTCGCCCAATCCCAACTCTTCTAACACAAAATCCGTATAGTCGTGCATTGGGTTGGTATAAATCATGACTAAATCGCCAGACTTATCAAATACTATCTGTAAGCGGTGATCATTGGCTATTTTTTCTACAGCTTCAAATATTTTATCTTGCACTGGTTTTATCAGCTCCTGCTTTTTCAAAAAGAAAAGTCCATTATATCCAAACACTTTCTTTTGGTACTCTTTTACTTCTTCTTCTTTTTGATTTATTGCCGTTCTTCGCTCGTCTTTCATTTCCGCAGTAAGCAATACTTCTTCAGCTTGTAATTGATTGTACATTGATTCAATCTCCTTGTACTGTTCCTGAATATCCTCTCGCCATTCAGTGCTCAGTTCATCAATTTGCTGCTGAGCTTTTTTAAACTCCGGCATTTTTTTTAATATAAAATCGGTGTCAACATAGCCGAATTTTTGACCATATGACAGAACCGCTATTGATAATAAAAAAGGCAGTAAAATTAATTTTTTGATCATAATTGCAGTTTTTACCTGAACTGCTGTCCCATGGTAAATTGGAAAGTTTGCTGGCGTGGAGTAAGGTTACCAATTTGATTATCAAATGCAACACCCCAATCTATACCTAGCAATCCAAAGGCCGGCATAAATATACGAGCACCAATACCTGCTGTTCTAAACATATTGAATGGATCGTAATCTTTAAAGCTCAGCCAGTTATTACCTGCATCAGCAAATCCTAATACATAAATGGTTGCTGCCGGTTTTAATGATAATGGATAACGTAGTTCCAACCCTATTTTATTATATACCGTGCCACCAAAATCCTGAGTAAGCGGATCAGTAGGAGTAAGTGAATTATCATCGTAACCGCGCATACTAATAATGTCAGAACCTAGAATAAATTGTCCTTGGGTACCGGCTAATCCACTACCCCCCATTACAAATCTTTCGAAAGGTCCCACTCCCAAATCTTGATTGTATGCTCCAATGAAACCCATATGGGCTTTAGCTTCTAGCACCAGATCGCCGGCCACTTTTATATAATGCTTAGCATCGAACATCCACTTATGAAATTCCAGGTTCCTAAACTTTTCATCGTCAGGTAAATCTGCTACATTATTTCTAAACATTGAATAAGGTGGCGTAACACTTAAACTTAAAGAAAGTGATGATCCGGTTCGGGGAAACATTGGGTTGTCAATGCTGTTTCTGGCAAGCGTAGTGTTAAATGTTAAATTATTGTAAGAACCATCGGAAATACCACGGGCAAAACTAAATTGATCTAAAAAGTATTGCATGTAGGAAACAGAGTGAGTCAAAGTAAAAAAGTCATCCGGCTTTTCCAGTCTTCTACCATAAGACACTGTGGCTCCATTCAATATAAATGTTCCTCTATTGAAAGAATTAAATCCTGCTCTTTCATAAAACCGATTAAGTCTATCGTTGGGTTTTTGAACCGAACGGTTTAAACTTACGGTTAATGAATTAGGCTTTTTGCCGCCCAACCAAGGCTCTGTAAAACTCAAAGAATAATTTTGAAAAGATGGCCCGTTGGATTGTACCCTTACTGATAATTTTTGTCCGTCACCAATAGGTAGTGGGCGCCAATTTTCCAATTTTGGAATATTTTTAATGGAAAAGTTATTGAATACAATTCCTACTGTACCTACAAAACCTGTGAGTCCGCCCCAACCACCGGAAAGTTCAATCTGATCACTTGGCCTTTCCACCAGGCTGTACTCTATATCCACAGTTCCATCCACCGGGTTAGGGATGGGATTTATGCCTATGGCTTCAGGATCGAAATATCCTAATTGTGAAAGCTCCCGTTGCGTTCTGATTAAAGCACTACGATTAAAATATTGACCTGGTAACGTTCTTATTTCTCTTCTGATCACATGATCGTAAGTTCTGTCATTACCCGAAATAATGATATCTTTAATGGTTGCTTGCTCTCCTTCATAAATGCGCATTTCCAAATCAATGGTATCATTTTCAATTCTTGTTTCTACAGGAACAACATTGAAAAATAAATAACCATTATCCATATAAATGGCACTAATATCGGTACCTGTAGGATCAAATTGCAATTTCTTTTGTACAAGCTCCAGATCATAAACATCACCTTTTTGTATAGCAAATACTTTATTGAGCAGCGTGTCAGGATAAACATAATTGCCTGTCCAGGAAATATCGCCGAAGTAGTAGCGAGATCCTTCATCTACCGTTATATCGATATTGATCATGTTTTTATCAACGAAATAAACGGAATCGGAAATTATTTCTGCATCACGATAACCTTTGCTGTTGTAAAATGCTATCAATAAGTTTTTGTCTTCCTGGTATTCTTCTTCTATAAATTTGGATGTACTGAAAATATTTAATTTGACGGCACTGCTTAAATATTCTTTCGCCTCTTTCATGGTTAAATCTTCTCTTTCAGTAAAAAAGTCAACCAAATCGGAAGGTGAAGTTTCAGTAACAGTATTTACCATGTCGCGTACCAAATGAAAGCGTACAAATTCATTGGATTTCTTCATTTTTTTCTTGATCCTGGAAGCTTCAAAACTTTCATTTCCATAGATATTTATCTTATTAATTTTTACTTTGTTTTTTTTATCCACGTTAATTACCATTTGAACTCCATTGGTAATTAAGCTGTCATCCTTAGTTTCAATATTTACTTCTGTATTTAAATAACCCTTTTCCACGAAATATCTTCGCACTGACATTTCGCTATTTTTAAGTAAGGCATCGGTAAGCACCCGACCTCTTATCAATTCTACCTCTTCTGACAATTCTGTTTTTTGTGTACTGGTTACTCCTTCAAATGAGTAGCGAGTGAGTCGGGGTCTTTCTACAACTTTAATTATTATGGTCACTTCATCACCTTCCATTGGCTTATAGCTAATAGAAATGTCTTCAATTATTCCATTACGCATTAGTTTCTTAATAACATTGGTAATTTCATCGCCAGGTATTTTTATATTATCACCTATCTTTAGGCCCGATAAAGAAATGATGGCATTCATATCCAACGTTTCCAAACCTTTTACTTGAATATCACCAATTATTACTTCCTTGGGCGGGCGAGAATAATCTACATTATCAGTAGTAGTGGTTTTTGTAGGATTGCGCCTGTTTCTAAGAAATTGAGCCTGAGCTAATTCTCCAGATAAGATTATAAAAATAATTATTAATAAATATTGCCTTTTCATTGGTTTCGCTTCTATTTCATTTGTTCACTAATTTTACCAAATCGTCTTTCACGCTTTTGGTACCACAACAATGCTTCGTGTAAGTGCTCCTTTCTAAAATCGGGCCATAATACTTCAGTAATATATAATTCGGTATAGGCTATTTGCCATAACATGAAGTTACTGATTCTCATTTCTCCACTTGTTCTGATCAATAATTCAGGATCAGGAATATTTTTAGTATGTAAATATTTAGCAAACAATTCCGCATCAATATCATCAACATCTAACAATCCATTTTTTGCTTTTGCAGCTAAGCCCTTTACCGCTTCCAGTATTTCCCATCTGCCGCTGTAGCTCAAAGCCAACACCAAGGTTAGTCCGTCGTTTTGGCTGGTAATGTCAATAGACTCTTGCAGCTCTTGCTGGCAAGTACCCGGCAAACTTTGAATATCTCCAATAGTAGCCAATTTTACTTTATTTTTTATAAGTGTATCGGTTTCTTTTCTGATGGTAGAAACCAATAATTTCATAATAGCATCCACTTCATATTTTGGGCGCATCCAATTTTCAGTGCTGAATGCATATAGTGTTAAAAATTTAATACCCAATTCAGCACAACCTTCGGTGGTATCACGCACAGCTTTAATTGCATTTTGGTGTCCAAATATCCTTTCTGCACCTCTTTGTCTTGCCCATCTGCCGTTTCCATCCATAATTACGGCTACATGTTGAGGCAAATTTTCTGAAGATATTTCGTCAATCATGCTTTTCAATTAAAAATGCAATATAAAATTTTCCGCAAAATTGCTCTTTTTTTTCTACAATATGAAGCCAACCAGGATAAAAGGCATTATTATTCTAATAAACTCTCTTTTACTAGTACTTATAAGGACATGGTATTTCGTAAAACGCGTAATTTAATGTAAGACCTAAATAATAATACATGTCATTGGTATGCCAATTTCCATACTGATAGTTTTTAACGCGCAAGTCACCTTCTGATATATTATCAATATAATCAAAAAAGGTAACACGAGCTGCGTACTCAATACCTAAAATAAATTTAGGATTGATTAAATACTTAAATCCTAAACCTACTGGTATCACTGGTTGCACATTACTATAAGCACCATTTTTTTCGCCGTGCCCAAAAAAGGTAAATATACCTGCCCCAAAAGTAAGGTATGGCGACCAACGAATTAACGATTTCTCACTTTTATAATCAAAAAAATGATATTCGAACATAGTAGCAAATTCTACTGCAAAAATGCTGAACTCATAGTTTCTTTCGTCAGCAAAAGGATCAACCGGTGGATTATCTGACCCATAAATATTACCTGCAGTAATGCCAAATCTTACGCTCAATGGCTCCGATAAATTATAACGATAAAACAAAGAACCTCCCGGTCGGGTAGTTAAAGGCTTGTAGCCGACAATTAAATCGCCAGTGTAATTAAAACCTCCAATACCACCGCCTATTTCAGAATATTGCGCCACAACATTTAAGGGTAGCACTGCTATTATCAAAAGCAATAAAAACAGCTTTGATTTTTTTATAACTTCTATAGCAATATTGATTTTTTTATAAAGACACATGATTTGATTAAATAGTAAGAATCACAACGCAATTATTTATATTTAATTGTTATTACTCCAATTGCGATTATCCAATCCCCAATGAAGTTTCTGCCGTAGTGTATCGAAAAAGGTAAGATTATTTAACTTAACAATTTTTACCGTAAATTTTTCTTTTCTTAAAGTAAGTTGCATTTGCGCATCTATTGTTTTTGATCGAGAATCGAGCGAAGCGAGAAAATTCTCGCCGCGTCCTTCTACTTTTAGCTTAATTACACAATTATCATCTACTACCATAGGTCTTACATTTAAATTATGAGGGCTAATGGGTGTGATTACAAAATTATGTGAAAGAGGCAAGATAAAAGGACCTCCACAACTCAATGAATATCCAGAAGAACCAGTGGGTGTGGCTACAATTAATCCATCGGCCCAGTAGGAATTGAGATAATCATCATCTATATAGGTATGTACAACTATCATAGAAGAGGTATCTTTTTTCAAAATAGCAAATTCGTTGAGACCGAAGTTTAAACCATTAAAAATATCAGGATCACAATCCAGATGAATCAAAGTTCTGTTTTCGTATTGAATGTTTTGCTGATATAAATGTTCTATTGCTTCGCAAAAAGAATCTTCAGTGGTAGAAGCTAGAAATCCAAGTCGGCCGGTATTGATGCCCAATATAGGAATTTGATAATGACGTATGTATGTGATTGTATCTAAAAATGTACCGTCACCTCCAATACTGAGCATGTAATCGAAGGAAGAAATATCCTCACCACGCTGAAAAATTTTAATTTGTCGTGGATTTACGGTTGAATCAGTAATCACTTGATTAAATTTGTCGGATACGTTTATTTCTATATTATGCTGATGTAAACTATCAAATATTTGCTGAATGAATCCGCAAAATTTATTTTCAAAAAATTTTCCATGCAAGCCTATTTTCATGATGGTAATTTTTGGGGTTCAATTTAGCAATAACACTAACTTAAATTTTACCCAGGTAATTAGATGTTTAAATAGCGTAATAAGGCATCCACACGTTCTTTTTCGTTAGAAACCACTTCAGGATTTTGAAATTTGGCCATTATATTATAACTAAACCTTTCTAGAGTGGCAGATATGGCAGCTAAATCAGTCTTGTTAATTTTTAAAGTGACCATTATCCGCTGCGGATTATCGTGATTTGTACTTACAAAACTGCTAAGAATTTTTGCATTTTCAGCTTCTATTAAACGGCTTAGTTCTTCTAAAGAGTAGTCTATTTGATTCATAGATAATACCAAAATTCCTCCAGTACCTTGAATGGCTGAAGTACTGGCCAGAGCTGTAAGCGTATCTGATAAAGAAACAACACCCTGAAACGTTAGATCTTCTGCCAATACAGCCACTATTTCTACTTTATAAAGATTGGATACTCTTATAATATCGAAATAATGTTGATAATCATATACAAAGCAATCGTGAGCAAATAATTCATAATCACCTATTGTTTTATCGATATCATTATTTTCAATTATTATTTCTTCACTGATTAATCCCTTAAATTGGCCTTTATAAATTACGGGCAATTGATGGGTTCTCAATTCTTCCATCCATACAATTGCTTTTTGAGCACTATCGGTCAATTTAAGACTGGGGATTAAATGATTGATCAGGTTTTCTGCTATCATGCGTTTACGTTTTGTTGTTGCAGGTACTCAGCTAATATTTGATTAAATTTTTGAGGATGTTCCATCATTGGCGCGTGGCAGCATTTGTCAATAAAACGCAAAGTCGAATTTGGTATCAATTGATTAAATTCATGCGCAACCATCGGAGGCGTTATCGTATCGTTAAGTCCCCATACCAATAATGTTGGCGTTTGTACATTATGTAATTCATCAGCCAAATTATGACGTTGAGCCGATTTGGCTATAGCTACAATTCGAAGACACTTAGGTATATCGCGAGTGATATCGATTATATTATCAACGAATGGCTTATCTACAATTGAAGGATCATAAAAAGTATGCTCGATTCTGTCCTTCATGTACTCATAACTACCCCGCTTAGGATAAGAACCTCCCATTGCATTTTCAAATAATCCACTACTACCAGTTAATATTAGGTTTCGCAGATTATCCTGATGCTTAATGGCGTACTCTAATGCAACATGGCCACCCAATGAATTTCCTATTAATATAATATCATTTAGTTGGAAATAATCAATAAAGTCTTCAAAGAATTTTAATAAACCATCTATACCTGCCTTACGAATGGGCATTTCGTAAATAGGTAATAAAGGAATGATCACTCGGTAATCAGATGAAAATTTTTCTACTACATTATCCCAATTGCTTAATGCGCCAAATAGTCCATGAAGTAATATCATGTTATCACCTGATCCAGCATCTATGTATTTAAATCCTCCTTCTTCTTTTATTTCAAGATTCATTTTTATTATTTTTCTTATGGGTTTTTCTCAATCAACAGTAAAACTATATTTATCTTCTTAGATAGAAAAGTTATTTTCTATATTTTTCTGCAATATGTATCATCTTGAGTAATAGTGCATGAAACCTTAATTGATAAAGTCGCCGCGTAAGCGGCGAAATCTTTTTCGCGCTTCGGCAGCATATAAACTTCCAGAATGTTTTTTCAGAAAATTCTGATAAATTTGCATAGCGGCATTGGTATCATGCAAATAATCTTCATAAATTTTTCCTTGCAAAAATAAAGCATCATCAGCAAGAATATCTTGTCCAAAACTATCTAAAATATTAGAAAGTGAAGTTAACGCTTGATTAAATTGACCCAATTCTACCTGGATTTCGGCCATCGTTAGCAATACCTCGTCGGCAATATTATGATCCGGATAAGTTGCTAATAATAAATTGAGCGAATCTAAAGCTTGTAATTTTTTGTTTCTGAATAATAATAATTCTACAGTGGCATACTTTTTAAGGGGAGTCATTACCGTATCTAAATTAGCATTTATTTGAATAAGCAAACTTAATTGCATAGCATCATTAGCTATTTCACGAGAGGTAGCTAATTTTAAAATATCTAAATGATCCTGCGCCAACTTAAAATCCCCTTTGTAAAAATTAAGTTTTGCATTGCGTAGTTTTGCTTCATATCCTACCGAAGTCTCTTTCATTGATTTTTCTACTTGAGAATATAGTAGGGTAGATTCCCATGGCTGATCTATTAAGATGTAAATATCTCCTAAATCAATTTTGCATTGTGCTTTTAAACTGCTACTGATACGTGGAACTTTAATAATTCTTTCCAGTAAGTCTATCGCGCTATCATATTCATTTAAATAAAATGCATGAAGCAATGCTTTATTTCGTAAAGCATCTAAAGTAGTATTATTTATTCCTATTTCACTAATTAATGATTGGTAATCATTGATAAGCTGTCTTATTTCAATGGTATCAACCGGGTAAGTATTTTTGATATGTTCCTCCCGGGCCATTATTACATATGTTTTGGCCATGGTATAGTTAATACTGTTAGTATAATTATCGATTAAGTACTCAAATATCTTTATTGCCGTAGCGTACTCTTTATTTTTTAGCGCAATCATTCCTACATCCATTGTTTCGGAGCCGTTAGTATTTTGACGCTTATCAATAGCTCGTGCTTGAATAAATGCTGCATAGAAATTTTTCATTTGTAAATTGGCCCAAATGAGGAGCTCGCTATAAATATTATCGTTAGGATTATTTTGTATTTTTTGAATGAGGTAGCGCTCTAATTCTTCGAGCTCTTCAGTTTCAGTAAGAATATTTTGCAAAACATTTTTCACATAGCGTACATTGGCCGGATTTTGATGAGCAAAATTGAGATACTCCTGAATCATTTGCCCGGTTTTATTGGTTACGCGGTATACATTGGCCAGTTCTAATGAAAATTCAGAAGGGTTTTTTGCTTCTGCTCTAGCGGTGAGATATGCTTTAGCTGCATAGTCGGTGAGTTGATGATTGATCATGTATTGAGCAGCAATTCTAATCATAGTAGTATTTTCTTTGATGCGGTTGATAAAATCATTGAAAAATTTTGTTTCCTTATCAACTTCATTTTGTCTCACGTAAATTCTGCCCTTATCCACGTTGTAAATAATATTATCCGGATCTTGTTTCAGTATCCTGTTAATATATTTTGTGGCTTCGTTAAAATCATTGCTATTAAGTAACAGATTGAAGTAATTATTATGTATTAGCGCCACATTGGCATCTTTCTTTATAAGTTGCTCGTAAAGCACTCTGGCTTTTTCTAATTCACCGTTTCTATAATATTCATTGGCTAAACTAATATCTTTACTTAATTGGGCAAAAACGACCAAGGAAGATATAAAAAAGATGAATGTGAGGGCAATCTTTTTATTTATTAACATTTCCACCTATCTATTAAAATATATTAAATGAAATTCTGAGAACTTTATTGTTATTGTTAAACGTGTTAATAAGTGGATTAGTTTATTAATATGATTTACTGACATTTTATACGTATCCTTTAAAGGAGTTATTAACTATTTTTCCACATGATAAAACGAATTTACGTAAGATTGATTATAGACGAGTAAAATTTTGTTGATAACACGCTTTGTAAAAGAGAGGCTAAAATGATTGTGAATATGTTTGTGTTTTGATGTGGATAGTTTTATAGTTATCAACGTATTAGTTCATTGAAATATTTAATCACTAATGGATGTGGATAAACTCAGACTGATAAACTATAATACACAATTAATCCACAGGTTTATACTCGATGTTTATATCTGTCATTTCCCAATTAGCTTTTATATTTAGTTCTTTTGTATTAGTTTCCTTATCATAATAAAAGATGACAGGCTCTGGTTTTTTTTTAGCCATCAAATTTCCAGGATCCCATTGACCATTATTATTGCTATCAAAAAATACTCTGATATAATAGGAGCCTGGTTTTATTTTATCAAAGATATAGTTACTATTATTTTTAATAGTATCTATTACATTATATCTTGTATCTAACAGTTCAATTGTAAAGGACTTAACTGATGAATTTATCGTTCCTTTAATTATACCGTAATCAGCAGGATCGTAAAATGAGTAAGATCTATTTATCATCTGGCTAGAGTCTTGTTCAATACTTATAAAAGACCCTTTGGCCATATAAAAGTTAAACTTATTAGTTACTTCTCCAGTGGAATCATTTCTAGGTAATTTTTCTTTATCAAGCGTCAAGTCTATACTAATTTGATCTTTGTATTTATTATACGAAAAATTTGAAGAGTCTAAAAATTGAATAGTTGTACTATCATACATAATAAAAATGCTATCATAATTATTATTATAAATTGGTTTATTAAATGTTAATAATCCCCTAAAATTTGTTTTTAATGCTGAATTATTTTCAGGAAGAAAACTTTGTGAAAAATCTGGTCTTGGTCCTTCATAAGGTTCAAAACTTATATAAAAGGAAGTATCTAATTTATTATTTATTGAATCTGTGACTACAATATTTAGATTTAGACTATCAAAAGTATATCCTGTAGGTATGTCATAAAATCTAATCTTATCATGTTCATCAACAAAATTTGCATATAAATCAAAATCTGATGAAGAGTTGAAATTTAAATCAGTAATATATTTATTGAAGCTTATATCGTAGTTTCCTCTTATTGATTGAGAAGAAAACATTTTTATTTCATTTATATTAAGATTTTGATAATAAA
>CAZQEZ010000089.1:0-18270 GCA_964592475.1 uncultured Roseivirgaceae bacterium | reverse complement strand
TAAGCGTTTAAAACTGAGAATTTCATCATTCACCCACTCCCATTTTTTATTACCTAAATAAATAATTAATTAATTAAGGTAATAATGTCAGTTTAATCCAACATGACCATTGATTTCGCCCGCTTTGGGGCTATTGCCCATATTAATCAATAGCACAGGGCTGCACCCTGTGCTATTGATTTCGACCCTTCGGGCCTTCATAAGTCTTAAGTTGCTATGCCCCTTTCCCCCCTTGAAGTTGATTGCTGTGTCGTTACCCAATTTATCGAAGTAAGATATATTAATCTTAAAATCCATATTTCGTATATGTGGGGATGGATGAGTGCAATTATTTAAGATATGTGGTGAATTAGTGAATTTTGCTATATTTACTGGCATTATAGTATGAAATATGATCGAGCAGAAACCCTTTTATCTGCAATTTCCCCCGGTCGTTAATAAAACGGTCGTTAGCATTTATCAATCGTTTATGAATGCTGGCGAGACAGGTTATTTTTCTGCCTTCGAGCTTTTTCCAGCTACTTCAAAAGCTGCAAGCCGAAAGAATGATCTGATTCACTCTTTCGGCCTTCACAATTTATCTTATCAAATCAAACAATCTGCTCCATCTGACTTTATTAAACAACCCTTCATCGGGATCGAGCGAAAGCCAAATGAAAAATGCCTTGCCTACCACGTGATCGTAAGGCACAAACCCCCAAAAGCGAGAGTCCTGTGAGTTGTGGCGGTTGTCGCCCATCATAAAATAATAGTCTTGACGGAAGGTATATTTACTAACAGGCTCCCCCTCAATTAAAAGCTTACCATCTGCAATGGAGGCGTTTTTAGGATCATCATATTTCACTATTGTTTGGCCATACTTTGTTAAGTTCTCGTCCGTAATCTCAATGGTCCAGCCCTCAGCAGGAATCTTGATTGGACCAAAGAAATCCTGATTCCATGCATATTTGCCAGCATTCGGAAAAATTGCTGCATTCGCATTGCCTTCCGTTTCCACAAATTCTACTACTTCAGAAATAAATGGTAGCTTTTCTAAGCTTCTTGCATTTTCCTCTGTTGTATGCACCATATATCCACCATTCATATAGTTGTAATCAGTAATATTATTTCGTTTCCATACCCTTTCATTTATGATTTCACTGGTTTGAGCAAAATACATAAATTGCATTTTCGGAGGGTTTTCCGATGGTTCTCCGTTTATAATTACTTGCGTGTCATCTACTTCAATTATATCACCCGGTAAACCCACGCATCGTTTAATGTAATTGGTTTTTAAATCTACCGGGTATTCATCTTCGGCCGGATAATTAAATACCACCACATCATTTCTTTTGATACTGGTCAGTCCTGGCAACCTAAATTGCGGCAATTGAATCCAATCAGTGTAAGAAGGGATATTGGTGCCCCATATTTTTTGGTGGGTAAGAGGCACTTGCAAGGGTGTTTTAGGCGTGCGTGGCCCGTAGTGAATTTTGCTTACAAATAAAAAATCGCCTACTAAAAGAGATTTTTCCATGGAGGGGGTAGGTATGGTAAATGCCTCCAAAAATAACCAACGAATAATAGTGGCCGCGATCACCGCAAAAACTATTGCATCTATCCATTCTCTGGTGGCTGATTTTTTCTTTTTCTCCTTATTGTTTTCGGATTTCCAAAATTTCCAATTCATTTGATTTATAAACTTTTTTATATTTATGGCAATTGATTATGTTTCAAACTTACAACAAAACTGATTATTATTACTAATATTTCATTGGTGCTTATATTTTCATGAAATCATTCATGCTTAAAACACCTTTTTTATCCTTGAGCCATTCAGCCACTATCACGGCTCCTTTGGCAAACCCCTCTCTACTATGGGCGGTATGTTTAATTTCAATATCATCTACTAACGAATAGTAATTGACCGTGTGAGTGCCCGGTACCTTATCTATCCTTTTAGAGGCTATCGGCAGGAGCTCTGCTGATTCGGTTGCCTCATTTACCCACTGTTTTTTTCGCTTTAGTTGAGATAAAATTCCTTCCGCTAGCGTAATTGCTGTTCCACTTGGGGCATCTTTTTTCTCTGTATGATGTATTTCTTCCATTTTTACATCATATTCGCTAAAATTAGACATCATATTGGCCAGGTGTTCATTCAATCTGAAAAAAAGGTTGACACCAATGCTAAAGTTGGATGCATAGAAAAAAGCCCCATTCTTTTGCTGGCATAATTTTTCGATTTCAGCTTTTTTATCCAGCCATCCTGTAGTGCCACTCACTACGGGTACCTTTGCCGTAATTAGCTGTTTAATGTTTTCATAAGCTGCTTCCGGCTGAGTAAATTCTATGGATACGTCAGTATTATCCGGTGTAATTTGTTGTAGCTTCTCCGTTTCACCCTGATCTACGGTGAAGCTTATTTCATGACCCCTGTCCTGCGCAATTTTTTCAATGGTTTTACCCATTTTTCCGTATCCTACTATTGCTATTTTCATTGTAAATTTAATTTTAAACTCAAGCCAAACTGATAACTGAAAGCAAATTGGCCTACATGCGGATCAATGTTAAGGGAAATATCATCGCTGATATCAAAAGTTTTGAGATGCCCATCTACATTGGCCTCTACTACTGTGAGCAAGTAATAAAGAGAGGTAAGTATCATGAGAAAGTCTCTGTTACGTTGATAAAATTCCACTCTTAGATTAAGTACCCGCTCGCCTATATCAAATTGGGCATATGGATTGATAGTATTGGGGTTACCATCAATTTCAGCTGCCAAAGCATTTCTGAAATTGATATACCCATAGTGCCAATAATAAATAGAGGCACCTAAGCCTACAAAACCTGCATAGATGATAGGTATTTTCCAATAGCTTCCATTGTAAGCCTGTCCCAATCCTGGAACCACCGCTGAAAGCAAGGCAGCTTTAAGGGGGTCATCCACTGGTTTTATTTGATTTTTTAGTTCAGCAGAATCAATACGGATCAGCGTAGTATCTTGATCACGGCCAGTCAAAACATCTGCCTTGGCCGGGTCATCCTCAATCGTTTGAGCCATGGCTAATGAGATACTGCAAAAAAACACTAAAACAACTAAAAAATATCTTTGAATCATAATCCGTCCAGCAGTTCTAAAATGCGGTTCAAGTCATCTTTTGACACGAAAGGAATTTTAATTTCTCCTTTATCTTTATTGTCCGATTTAATCTCAACTTTGGTGCCAAAATGTGATGACAACCGGGTCTGAAGAGACTTTATTTCCGGATTTATTTCTGTTTGCTGCTGATTGTCCTTCCCTTGTTTTTCTTCAGGCTTACCACTCATCATGTTGCGTACCAGCGCTTCTACTTTTCTTACCGAAAGGTCATCTTCTACTATTTTTTTAAAAATGCTAAGCTGCGTGTCAATATTGTCAATATTAATGATGGCTCGTGCATGTCCCATGCTCAGGCGCTGGTCGCGGATGGCGATTTGAATATCGGGAGGTAATTTGAGCAACCGAATATAATTATTAACGGTAGTGCGGTTTTTTCCAACACGCTCCCCTAGTTGTTCCTGTTTGAGTTCGCACTCCGATATTAATCGTTGATAACTGAGGGCAATTTCTATTGCATTTAAATTTTCACGCTGGATATTTTCGATCAACGCCATTTCCAGCATTTGCTGGTCATTGGCTACTCTTACATAAGCAGGCAAAGCTTCCAGCCCTGCAAGTTTAGATGCTTGTAATCGTCGTTCACCGGAAATTAACTGGTATTTGTTTTTTTCCAATTTACGTACTGTAATTGGCTGGATTATACCCTGCACCTTAATCGATTCGGCCAATTCTTCCAGTGACTCTTTGTCAAAATGACTACGTGGCTGAAAGGGATTCGCTTCGATTTCTTTTATCGGAATTTCGTTGATGGCACTTACTGCCGGTTCCATTGATGAACGTGCATTTTCATCATTAGAATCTTCCAGTAATGCGCCAAGTCCGCGACCCAGAGCATTTCTGCGTTTAGTTGGTTTGTTGTTACTCATTCGCTACTTCGCTATGCTTTTCCATTTTTTTTCAATACTTCTTTGGCCAGGTTCAGATAACTGATGGCCCCTTTGCTTTCGGCGTCATGTGCAATGGCGGGTATACCAAAACTTGGCGACTCACTCAATTTTATATTCCTGGGTATTAATGTTTCGAATACCAGGTGCTTGAAGTGAGTAGTAACTTCTTCTACTACCTGATTAGATAATCGTAAACGGGCATCGTACATCGTGAGCAATATACCCTCAATTTCCAGCTTGGTATTCAAACGAGACTGAATAATTTTAATTGTATTTAATAATTTCCCCAAACCTTCCAAAGCAAAATATTCGCATTGTACCGGTATCAAAACTGAATCTGCCGCAGTTAATGCATTAATCGTAATTAATCCCAAAGAGGGTGAGCAGTCTATTATGATAAAGTCGTAATCATCGCGAATTGTCTCTAATGCAAAGCGCATTTTTTCTTCACGTTTATCCAAGTTCACCATTTCTACCTCGGCACCTACCAGGTCTATATGTGAGGGAAGTAAATAGAGATAATCTATGTTGGTTTTCATAATATTTTCCTCTACACTATCACCGTCTACCATGCATTCATAAATACTGGTCTCGATTTCTTTTGGATTGTAACCCACCCCGGAAGTGGCGTT
The DNA here is from genome assembly GCA_964592475.1 of uncultured Roseivirgaceae bacterium. Classification (GTDB taxonomy): domain Bacteria; phylum Bacteroidota; class Bacteroidia; order Cytophagales; family Cyclobacteriaceae; genus CAZQEZ01. Next base: position 13,612 of record CAZQEZ010000089.1, on the reverse strand, counting down.
TGCTTGCGGATCAGCATCTACAATTAAGGTTTTTTGGTCGAGTGCGGCCAAGCTGGCAGCTAAATTTATTCCTGATGTGGTTTTGCCAACACCACCTTTTTGGTTAGCAATTGCTATAATTTTACCCATTTTTTAAGGATTAGTTTAAAGATTTATTTTTTCGCCAATGTTCAACAATAATAATTCTTTTTTACTTTCAAAGGCCACTCTTTTTGCTTTTTTATGGTCAACCTTTATGTAAGGAAATGTATTAATGTGTATGGCAATGATTTGAAGGTACCCACAAAGTCGGTAGCTTTTAATTGCATCACCAATATTCCATTGTAAAATTATTACCTATTAGCCTAAAAGCAAAATCTATTGAAAAATCTTCTTTAATTAGTTGCATATCGTGGGTTAGAGCGGGTCTACGGCGCAATAATTTTTTTTTACTTTCTAGCAGGATGAAAAAAGGTGCAGATTGCCACTTATCATCATCATGATTCAACGTATGCAACCTTCATGGTTTTTCTGATTTTAGTACCAGTTTACAATTTCCTGATTAGACACCAAAAGCTTGATTGTTGCCATATGTTTTTTCTTCACTGTAGATGTGATCAGCATGAGCATGAGATAAAAATATATAATCTACTTTCAATTCATCTACCTTAATAGAAGTGCTAACTCGTTGGGCGATATGAACGGATAGAGGATAAAATGTTTGTCATTTATTACAATTTTATAACAAGAATGACCCGGGTAAGATATTTCCCTAAAATAGCTTGAATTATTTAATTTTTATATGAAACTTGGATAAAAATTGGTGTATAAAGATAAAAGTTAATTCAAAAAATCTAAAAAAATTATGGTAAGACACTTATTATTGCTTTCTGTGGCCATTATGGCGCTATTCGGTTGCAATAACAACCAGCAACAGTCAGATGGGAAAAAAGTATTTCGCTACAACCAGGCCGATGGTTTGAGTTCACTAGATCCGGCATTTGCCCGTAATCAGGCTAACCTGTGGGCTACTTCTCAGATTTACAACGGGTTATTTGAGCTAAGTGATGAGCTCTATCCGGTAAAAAGTATGGTAGAATCTTGGGATATCAGTGAAAATGGTACACGATATGTATTTAAATTAATGCCCGGTATTCACTTTCACGATAGTGAAGTTTTCGAGACAGGGAAAGGCCGAGAGGTAACAGCACATGATTTTGTTTACAGCTTTAAAAGAATATTAGATCCGAATACGGCCAGTACCGGTGTTTGGATTTTTAGCGATAAAGCAAAAAAAGATGAAAATGGCGAAATAGCAGAAGATTGGATAAAAGCAATTGATGATTATACTTTACAAATCGATTTAGAAAAACCCTTTGGAGCTTTTTTAGAAGTACTTACCATGCCCTACGCCTACGTGGTTCCGCAAGAAGCTATTGAAAAATATGGAAAAGATTTTAGAGTGCACCCGGTAGGCACTGGTCCATTTATTTTCAAATCGTGGGACGAAGGTAACAATCTGGTACTACTTAAAAATAATAACTACTGGAAAAGTGACGAAGCTGGTAAAAAACTTCCTTATATCGATGCTATCCAAGTATCTTTCATTAGTGATAAAACCCAGGAGTTACTTACTTTTCAGCAAAAGAAACTTGATTTTATATCTTATTCGGGCCAGGCCAATTCTATTGATCTTATTTTAAATAAAGACGGCTCAATCAGAGAAGAATTTTCGGGCTCTTTTGTAGTAGAAAAAGTGCCTTATATGAATACTGAATATATTGGTATTTGCATGGATCCTGAATTTTATGATGATAAAAATCACCCGCTATTAAATAAAAAATTCCGACAAGCCCTCAACTATTCTATTAATCGGGAAGAAATGTTGAGCTACTTACTTAATAATTTGGGTAAACCAGGCATACATGGTATAATACCACCAGCGGTAAATGGCTACGATGAAAACAAAGTGCAAGGCTATACCTATCAGCCTAAGAAGGCAGAAGCTCTTTTGAAAGAAGCCGGATATCCTGAAGGAAAAGGATTGCCTGAAATCAAATTAAATACTACTATTCACTCGAAGCCTTATGTAGAATATTTGCAAAAGCAATGGGAGACAATTGGGGTGAAAATTGATATAGAAATAAATCCGGTGGCTACGCATCAGGAGTTAATTGATAATAACAGGGTGCCATTTTTCAGAGGTTCTTGGTTAGGCGATTATCCTGATGGCGAGAATTACCTGGCTATGTTTTATAGTCAAAACCTTTCTCCAGCCGGACCAAACAAGACCCAATTTATAAATCAGGATTTTGATAAATTTTACGAAAAGGCCCAGGCAGAAACTGATGGTTTCAAAAGACTGGACTATTACGTGGAGATGGATAGAATTATAGTAGAGGAAGCTCCGGTAATTGTATTGTTCTATGATGAAGCGCTACGTATTTCTCAAAATAATGTGGTGGGCCTGGAGCCAAACCCTATGAACGTACTTAAGCTGGAGAAAGTAGATTTTATGAAAAGTGAAGTAGTACAAACAGCCTCTAGTTTCTAGTAGGACTGATATACAGAAAAAATTATTTTTTGCCATAATTAAAACTATTATGAAAAGCAGGTGGTTGATGATCACCTGCTTTCTTTTTTTGTCGATCTTAATTTGCTATTTTTGGAAAATAGAAAATAAGATAACCATGGAAAGACGTAACTTCATTAAATCAACAGCCCTGGCGGCCGGGGCATTGGTCACATCTTTAAATGCCATTGCTGGTAATCAAAAAAAAACTATCTTACTGGTATCGGGATGGCAATATGCCAATATTGGAGACATCGCTCATACTCCCGGTCTACTTCGCTTATTGCAAATTTATCTGCCCTACCAAATAAATATTATCTTATGGCCTAATCATGAGAATGAGTCTGAAGAGAAAATGCTTAAGAAAAACTTTCCTCAACTTACCATTGTAAATGGTGAAATAAAAGATGGAAAAGTTGAATCTGACCCTGTAAAGCAAGCTTTGCAAAAGGCTGACTTCCTTTTGCACGGGTCGGGTCCTATGCTGGTAGGACATGAAAAGGTAGCTTACTGGCAAGGAAACATTAAAAAACCGTATGGTGTATTAGGAATTACAGTATCGCATGTGAGTGATTATTTGAAAAAGATTTTTCAGGGAGCAGATTTTATATTTACCCGTGAAACAAATTCTTTAAAAAATTTACAAGATAATAATGGAATAACCAATCCTATAGTGGGCTTTGCTCCCGATGCTACTTTTGCTATGAATTTGCAAGATAACCCCAAAGCTTTTTCCTTTATGCAAAATAACGAGCTGGAACCAGGTAATTTTATTTGTGCTATTCCTCGTTTGCGCAAAACTCCTTATTATAAAATATATCCGCATTTTAACTGGTCAGAAGAAAAAATAAATGAAGTGGACCAATTAAATGCTGCCAAGAAAGAAGAAGATCATGCCAAGTTGCGTGAGGCCATGATCGAATATATACGTCTAACCGGAAATAAGGTAGTAGTATGCCCTGAAATGACTTATCAATTGGATATAATGGATGAGCTTTTAATCGATCCCTTGCCGGTAGATGTAAAAAATAAAGTGGTGAAAAAAGATGTTTATTGGCTTCCTGATGAAGCCGGGAGTCTTTATAGGCAAGCGAAGGCGGTATTGAGTTTCGAGTGTCATTCTCCAATTATTGCCGCGGTAAATCAAACGCCTGGCTTTTATCTAAGGCAACCGGAAGATACAATTAAAGGCCAGATGTGGTATGATATTGGTTTAAAGGATTGGGTGTTTGAAATAGAAGAAGTAACTGGTAAGGAGATAACCCACCAATTGATGAAAGTAGTAGAAAAACCTGAATGGGCGGCAAACTACTTGGCTGCGGCAATGGATATTACCAAGTTTCAATATGAAAATCATTTCGACCAAATTGAAAATCGCTGGTTGAGTTAGTGAATAATAAACGCAACATTTTTATCTTTATTCACTTAATAATATAGATGATCGGTAGATATTTATGAACCTAAAAAATCTTAATCTGGCAGAATGGTTCGCTTTGTCAAGATTAATTACTTTTCCTATCATAATGGGGCTTGTTTTTTATGGGGATAGAACGTTGTTTGCCTGGTTGTATTTAATCTTATTTTCTACTGATGTACTGGATGGGTTTTTTGCCCATTTTTTCAACATGGAAACTTCTCGGAGATCTAAGCTGGATTCTACTGGTGACGTGCTCTATTTTTTTGCTGGAGTGTTTGCATTTTATATTTTTGAACCTGATTATTTCATCAATAAGTGGCCTTGGTTAGTGGTATTATCAGTGCTTTACTCCCTCCAATTCGCTATTTGCATGATTAAATTTAAGCGGCCCTCCAGCTTTCACACCTATTCGGCCAAATTTGCGGCATTTATCCAATTTGTTTTCCTGGCCTGGACTTTCTTTTTCTTCCCTAACGACTTTTTATTTTATGCTGCATTTATAGCTGGGGTATTTGAATCTATAGATGAAATTTTAATTGCAATCCATTTGAAAAAGTGGGACACCAATATGAAAGGGATACTTTTTATTTGGAATGAGGAAAGAAATGGGTCATAATGGATGTTTATAGCATCTTTAATGATAAATAGCTATTGTTTATTACTTACCATTACATTAAAATACAATCGGGAATATGTAAGTTAATTTTGCCATTTTCCTTATCATTAAATAGTTACTCACAAATGAGTAGCCATAAATGATTAACTTTTAATACACGAGTGGTATAAGTTAACGTAATGAAAGCTTTACAGTCAACTTATAATTTTTAAACAGGTTATTAATATATCAAGAATTAATGCAATTATTTATTTAAATATCACAATAATGATTAATATTATAGAAACCAAAAAGTTGAAAATGCAATTGGATGAAAATCCGGGAGACTATCAGGCAATTATTAATAATTCTAGTTTAGCTATTTGCATTACAAATGCTGAAGGTAATTACTTCGCAGTAAATGAAAACTATTGTTTATTATATGGATTTCACGAAAGAGAGCTGATAGGAAAAAGTTTTTTAATAGTAGTGCCGGAACAAAAACATACACAATTAAAAAACACGCATTCCTCGTTTTTGAAAAATAAAAATGAAATTTTACGTGGTTGGGAAGTAATGAATAGAAATGGGGAAGTGTTTAAGATATGGGCTGATGCAGGATATAATAATAAAATAAATAATGCCCCACACAAAATCACCTTTGTACAGCCTGTTGAAGAAGAGCTTGCAAATAAATTGAAAGAAAATTTTGAAAAAAACAATTTACTAAGTAAAAAAACAGGAGTTGTGCGGTAAGTTTCGCACCTACCGCAAAATCACCTTTTTGGGCTTCTGGCCTGCCGGCTTGCTGGCTAGGTCAGAAGTTTTTTTATGCTTTGATGGGTGATTAATCAAGATTCATCTAATTCTTGCCATTCGGAGGGTAGCATAGCTGTAGCCGGGTGGTTTTGATTGGTTACTATGATTTCCGCTTCCTGCTGTTTAGGATGGGAATCGAAATAGGCACCCACAGGCCAATTTTCCAGCTGCTATTGATTTGTGGTGGTAGCCTTCCGTTTTCACAAAAACCAGTATTCTATCACTAGTTTGCGCAAACGATAATATAGCCGGCAATGAAAGTAAAAACAGAAGTATAATAGGTTTATGTTTCATAGAGTTAATTTTAAATGGGAAGCTAATTTCTCAGCGTTTATTAAATAAAAAAGGTCACCGATTAAATGACCTTTAAATAAAATATTGAGTTTTTCTACATTTCCTTTATTCTTATATTTCGGAACCATACGTCGTTGCCGTGGTCTTGCAAGCCAATATGTCCTTCTGAATATTTAGCGAAGTGTTCGAATTCAGAAAATTTGCTGTTTTCAACCATTTCATTCCAGTCGTCAGTCCAAAGGTGATATTCTACTACTTGCTCTCCATTCATAAAATGAACCACGGTACCTTGATATTTCATAATTCTTACTTTGTTCCATTCTCCGGCTGGATTAGCGTTTTGCGGATCAGCAGGAATTAGGTCATAAAGTGAACCAGCCATTCTGTTACCGTCTTTACCAAGCATCGCATCCGGGTGTTTTTCGTTATCCAAAATTTGCATTTCAGGAGCAGATTTCCAGATTGGCTCACCTTCTATTTCTTTGGCCATATAGAAAATACCACTGTTGCCTCCTTCGGAAATTTTCCATTCCATTTCCAGCATAAAATCATCGTAGGTATCTACTGTGATTATGTCGCCACCTCTTCCTCCGGCTTCTCCTTTGCCACTACCGGCCAAATACAAAGTTCCATCTTCGATTGACCAGCCTTCTTCAGGAAATGATTCTCCGGCATAGCTTCTCCACATATCAGTGCTACTACCATCAAAAAGAGTTGTCCATTCGTCTTCATCAGCTGCTGCTTCACTGGTCTCATTTTCAGTATCAGTCATTACCGAGTCTTCAGCTTCACCACCTTTTTCACCACCTGGTTGGCAGCCGGTCAAGATCAATGCTGAGACAGCCAATAATAATAACAAGTTGTACAAATGTTTTACAATTGATTTCATAATTTTTTTTCCTTTTATGTTTTCACTTTAATTTAAGCAATAAAATACTGAACAAAAATAGGGGTTATGCAACAAGTTTACCTAATAATTTTGTATAAATATTTAGGATAAACGACTTCCTATCTTTTCCAAAAGGCGTTTAGTTGCCATTATCCCTTCATCCTCACTTAAGTTTTTGCCTTCATACTCTATTCCAATATATCCTCTGTATCCGGCATCTTTTACTATTTGCAAAATTTTACCGTAGTCAGTATGTATCTCATTGCCATTTTCATCAAAATCATGCGTTTTAGCACTTACACCCTTTGCATAGGGCATCAAATCTTTCACCCCTTCATAACGATCGTAAGTCACGTTTTTTCTAATCCTAAAATTACCAGTATCCGGTAAGGTGCCGCAATAGGGGCTATCTACTTGCTTAATTACAGAGGAAAGCCATTGGCCGTCAGAGCTAAACCCGCCATGATTTTCTACAATAATATTAATGCCCGCTTCCTTTCCGTATTCTGTCAATTTCCCCAATCCATCGATGGCGGTTTGCATTACATCTTCTCTGCAACCTTTTCCCGCGGCATTTACTCGTATAGAATGGCAGCCTAAAAATTTTGCTGCATCCACCCATTTGTAATGGTTTTCTACCGCTTGCATCCGTTCTTTGTCATCCAAGTTGGCTAGTTGCCCCTCCCGGTCTATCATGATAAGGATGTTTTTTACTCCATGGTCATCGCTTCTTTTTTTAAGTTCACGCAAGTAGTTCATGTCTTCGGCTTTGTCCATGAAAAACTGATTTACATATTCAACAGCCGAAATTCCGTAATCATTTTTTGCTTTTACAGGAAACTCCAAATTGGATAGCTTTCCGCCAAATATTGATTTGTTAAGTGACCATTCTGCTAAAGAAATATCAAAAAATAAATCTTGGCTATTGGCTAAAGACATAGTATCGGGAACTAAGCTGGCCGTGGCTCCCAGTACAGCAATATTTTTAATAAAGGTTCTTCTGTTTTGGTACATTGCAATTATTGTATAAAATTAATAAAATTGGTAAATAGCATGAGGAAAAATCAAGCAGTGCAAATTAATGAAATTTTTGCAATATGCTAAATTTAAAGCAAAAAACTATGAAAAAATTATGAATACATGTCTTTTTTTTTTACATCATTTAATAATTTATTAAATATTTAATGATTATTTATAACATGCGGGGGGATTTCACGTTATTTATTTATAAGATCAAATATTTAATTATTTTTAAAATAATTGATTGAATCTTTTTAATTTGTTAAGATTGTATTATTTTTGTTGAAAAATGATTTATGATTATTAATATTATTAATTATAATGTAATTTTTAATAAAAAAAGTTTTTTAGATTATTTTTTCTGTTTTGTATAACAACCATAAATTTATTACGCCATGCAAATTAGCCACAAAATTTTAGACCAGTATTTCTTAGAACAAATTAAGAAGAAAGGCCATAAGGCAAATAAACTAGAAGTTACTCAGTTTTTTGAAGAAATGGGATGGAAAATGTATGATTTTGACTACATGCTAACAAGCTTCAAAAACTGGAGAAGAAAAAAGTAAGTTGCTTCCTTTTTGCCTCATGATGATAGCCCGTTAATCTCTCAACTCGTACACTGTTCGAGATATGATGCTTCGCCCTAGGGTAATCTCATCTGCGTATTCCAAATCACCGCCGATGGGTATACCACGGGCGATTGTGCTTATTTTAATATCTATATCTTTTAACTTTTTTGAAATATAAAAAGCAGTAGTATCTCCTTCCATGGTAGGGCTCAACGCAAAAATAATTTCCTGTACTGGCTCATTTTCATTCTTTACCCTGTTGAGTAGTGTCTCAATTTGTAAATCTCCCGGTCCAATACCTGCTACAGGGGCTATTACACCTCCTAATACATGATACAAGCCCTGATATTGAGAGGTATTTTCAATTGCCAATACATCTCGAGTATCTTCTACTACACATATAATACCCTTGTTTCGACGACCGCTATTACAAATACTACAAACTTCCTGATCTGCAATATTGTGACATTTTATACAATATTTGATATTAGTACGTAAATTCACCAATGCTTCACTAAGAAGCAAGGTATTTTCTTCTTCTTCTTTGAGTAGATATAACACCAGCCGCAATGCCGTTTTTTTGCCAATGCCGGGCAGTTTTGAAATTTCGTTCACTGCTTCTTCAACAAGCTTGGATGGGAATTCCATAAAATTAAATTAAAGAATTTCTGCACTTATACCCGCATCACATATACCTTGTCGCATGGGCTTCAATTCTTCAAAAGTTCCTTTTCTTACAGCACACTTGCCTTTGTAATGAATGAGCCATGTACATTGTTCCGCTTGATGCGGAGAATGCTCGCAAATTTTTATCAGTGTTTCAATTACATGTTGGAAGGTATTATAATCATCGTTAAAAACCACCAGGTCCTTTACATCTGAAGATAAAATGTCTTCTTTTACTTCCTGTAATACTTCTTCCTGGGTGCTTAATATCATAGACTTTCTGTTTTTTTTAGCAAAATTAATAAAAAATCTCCAATTTTGATTTTTTCTAAAATAAATAACTGCATGAATCCAGCTTTAGTTATATTCATTATTGTTGCTTATTTCGGCTTACTTTTAGTCATATCTTACTTCACCAGTCGCAATGCCGATAGTAATGTTTTCTTTACTGCCAACCGTCAGTCGCCATGGTTTTTAGTGGCTTTTGGTATGATTGGAGCGTCTCTTTCCGGGGTTACATTTATATCAGTTCCCGGCGAAGTTGGGGCTTCATCATTCGCTTATTTTCAGGTGGTGTTAGGCTACCTTATCGGTTATTTAGTAATAGCTACAGTATTATTACCATTGTATTACCGGCTTAACCTTATTTCTATTTATACCTATCTTCAACAAAGATTTGGATTTTGGTCGTATAAAACAGGGGCTATATTTTTCCTTATTAGTCGCACCGTAGGCTCTGCATTTCGATTATTTTTAGTTGCCACTGTTTTGCAAATAGCGGTATTTGATGCATGGAATATCCCTTTTGAACTTACCGTTATCATTACCATTATCCTTATCTGGATTTATACTTTTCGAGGTGGTATTAAGACTATTGTTTGGACAGACACCCTGCAGACCTTTTTTATGTTATCAGCGGTTGCAGTAAGTATTTACTTAATTGCTTCGGATTTAAATTTGGGTTTTAGTGATCTAATCAATACCGTTCAGCAAAGTGGTTACAGCAAAATTTTTCATTGGGGCATTAAAACTGAAAACAATTTTTACAAGCAGTTTTTGTCGGGTGTGTTTATTGCTATCGTAATGACAGGATTGGATCAGGATATGATGCAGAAAAATCTTACCTGCCGCAATTTAAAAGAGGCCCAAAAAAATGTATTTTGGTTTAGCGTAATATTGGTTATTGCCAATCTTATGTTTTTGTCACTAGGCGCTTTGCTTTACGTGTATGCTCAGGTAAAAGGTGTGGCTATTCCGGGTCGTACCGATGAATTATACCCATTATTAGCTATTCAGCATTTTAGTTTGGTGGCTGGAATCTTTTTCATATTGGGTATTATTGCTGCTGCTTACTCAAGCGCCGATTCTGCTCTCACTGCACTCACGACTTCCTTTTGCGTCGATATTTTGAATTTTAATGAAAAGCCTGAAAAGGATAAAAAACGAATACGGATAGGTGTACATTTGATGTTTTCTGTTTTGTTATTGCTGGTGATCATAGTATTTAAAATTGTTAATAATGAAAGTGTGATTAAGTCAGTATTTACTGCGGCGGGCTATACCTACGGGCCTATCCTCGGCTTATTTGCTTTTGGCTTATTTACAAATTTTGCTATCAAAGATCGCTATGTTTTAATTGTAGCTATAATGGCACCTATTATTAGTTTTATCCTCGATCTCAATTCTGCCAAATGGTTTTTTGGTTATAAAATTGGTTTTGAAATATTAATAATTAATGGATTATTAACCTTTATCGGGCTATTAATGATCAATCGAGGCTTTAATCCTCCTGACTATGAAAGAAAGCCACAACAATAAAATTTAATGCCTAAAGTGCTGTAAACCATGTAATTACTCAAGTTGGATTAGTCATTAATTCCCCAATTGGGAAAAAAAATCTACAAAAAAGCATCAAAGATCATGTTGAAATGTCCTGAAATTTAGATGGCATCAATTTTGATAAACAAAAGTTACATTTTCACCAGCAGATTTTTTTTCGGTTCACTTTTTATAATAATACCGTACTGCTATGAAAACGTAGATGTTGAACTTAAACAAATAGGATTATGAAGCAGTCACGTACCTATAAACAGATGACGACAGAAGAGAAAAAGCATTCCCTCTATCTATGGAACAAATATTATCAATCGTATTTAGAAGAAGATTTCTTAACGAGCTGGCACTACTGGAATGAGCGAGATAAATATTTATCTCAAATTGGCGTACAAAAAAGAAAAGCTGAAGCAGGGATCATGTGAGGTAAATATTCACAATTTATAATTTACAAGCCACACTTTTTTAAGATTGTGGCTATTTTTTTGTGATTTTTTAATATGTCGAATAGATTTTTTAAGTTTTTGTATCAAATATTTGTAAATAACCTTATTATTGCTGCTTTACAAAAATTAGATTTTTATGATTAGAAGGATTGTTTTATTTTGCTGCTTTATTTCACTTTTGAGTATGAGCGCCCTAGCCGATGAGGGAATGTGGTTGCCTGTAGATGTAAAAAATGCTATTTATTTGGATATGAGGGAGTTAGGATTAGAGCTAACACCTGAACAAATTTACAGTGTTAATCAATCAAGTCTGACAGATGCGATAGTTTCTCTAGGAGGGTTTTGTACAGGTGAAATCATTTCAGACCAAGGGCTTTTGCTTACCAATCACCATTGTGCAGATGGTGCAATACAATCGCATAGTAGTGTAGAAAATGATTTACTTGAAAATGGATTTTGGGCAGCAAACAAAGATGAGGAGCTACCCAATGAGGGTTTGTTCGTTAGATTTTTAGTGAGAATGGAAGATGTTACCGATCAGGTATTGGCTGATGTAACTGCCGAAATGAGCGAAGAAGACCGCAACAGCGCAGTAGACGCTGCTATGGCTCAATTGAAAAGAAACAGCGAGCCCAATACCCACTATGAAGTACAAATTAAGCCCTTTTATGCTGGCAATAAATATTATTTATTCGTTTACGAGACGTTTTACGACGTTCGTTTGGTGGGAGCGCCTCCAGGTGCCATTGGAAACTATGGTGGAGAGACTGACAATTGGATGTGGCCTCGTCATACGGGCGATTTTAGCTTATTTAGAGTATATTCAGGCCCTGATGGGAAACCAGCGCAATATTCACCCGAAAACATTCCATTGCTGCCAAAACATCATTTGCCCATTTCTTTAAAAGGTTATCAACCGGGAGATTTCTCTATGACCATAGGCTTTCCAGGTACTACCAATAGATACATTACCTCCCATGGTTTAAAATTAGCCCTGGAAGGAAGTAATGAAGACCGGATCAATCTCATGCAAACGCGTCAAGATATTTTAAAGCAAGCCATGGATAAAGATGAGGAATTGGATATCATGTACCATTCCAAATATTTTGTAATAGCTAACTCGCTAAAATATTATAAAGGACAGACAGAGGGAATTAAAAACAGGAACCTGGTAAAAAGACGAAAAGATTTAGAAGATAAATTTGCTAAATGGGTAGATGCTAAGAAAAAACGCCAAAAAGTATATGGCGATGTAGTTGAAACGCTTCAAAATGCTTATGACAGCATTACTAAATATAATAGGGCCCAGAATTATTACGGCTATAGTATGTATCTGATGGAACTGGTAAGAACCGCCTCACAATTTACTCAGCTGGAGCCAATTATTGCAACTGATACATTGGATCAAGAGAAATGGAGCGCTATTGCCCAAAGGGTAAAAGCTTCAATGGATGAGTTTTACGCTGGCTACGACGCCACTATTGATCAAAAAGTGTTTGCAGCACTATTGAAGCTTTTTCACAAAAATGTACCCGATAATTTGCAACCGGATATACTGAATCAAAAAGCGCAACATTACGACCAAGATTTTGATAACTGGGCTGAAAATGCTTACGAAAACTCTATTTTCACAAGCAAGGAATCAATATACGCTTTTTTGGATAATCCTACTGAAAAAGCATTGACAGAAGACCCGGTATATCAGGTAGCCAAACAAATGTCAACTTATCGAGAGGAGATAAATGATCTGGTATCGGAAGCTGAAAGCAAGTTGGCGCGTATCCGCAGAAAATTTGTAGAAGGCCTTATAGAAATGAATCCGGAGCGAAAATATTATCCTGACGCTAATAGCACCATGCGATTATCGTATGGTACCGTGCAGGGCTACAGCCCCAGAGATGGCGTGATTTATCAATATTACACTACCCTGGGAGGAATAGTGCAAAAAGAAACACCTGGCGATGCCGAGTTTGATGCTCCTGATGAATTATTGGAAATTTATGAAGAAGAAGCTTATGGCCGATACGATGAAAATGATATCATGGAAGTTAATTTTCTAAGTAACAATGATATAACCGGTGGCAATAGTGGCAGCCCGGTGATCAACGGAAAAGGGGAGTTGATAGGAGTAGCTTTTGATGGTAACTGGGAAGCTATGAGTAGCGATTTGGCCTACGAGCCCGAATTACAGCGTACGATAAGCGTAGATATCCGTTACGTATTGCTGGTTATTGACAAATTTGCAGAAGCTGGTCATCTGGTTGAAGAAATGACTTTGGTAAAATAGCCGGTAGTTTTATTGATTTAAATTTTAATACAGTTATAAAATTTTAAGCCCTGGGGAGTAGCTTCAGGGCTTTTTTATTAATATATACGAATTGGTGTAGATTGAAACAAACATGATTCAAAATTGGCCACATTTCAACAATCCTACTGATTTCGCCCGCTTTGGGGCTTATGCACATATTAATCAATAGCACAGGGCTGCACCCTGTGCTATTGATTTTCGACCC
>CAZQEZ010000088.1:0-18299 GCA_964592475.1 uncultured Roseivirgaceae bacterium | reverse complement strand
TTATTAAGTTTAACATGAAATCTAAATACTTTATCTAGATTAGATTATGGCCATAATTTATATAAAGTTACCCCCCCCAATAAATTTTGCAAAAAATTATCAATTTTTTTTGTTTCACAAAGAAAAGACTAAAAATAATTTATTAACCCAACTTGGCCCTAAAACATAAAAAACTCTTAATTTCTGATCTTGAACCATCTTTCAAGGCCTCTCAACGATTTTTTTGTTCGTTTTTCCAATTGGAGTGATGTACAGCACCTGCAGATATTGCCCACTTATACTATCTTTTCATTTCTAATTGATAGCCATAAATTAACTATATTTTTTCAAATTTAATGAATGTTATTTATATGTATAAAATAACGTTAAAATGTTTTTTATTGTGTTGTTAATCTACATTAATGCTGATAATGTAAAATAAATAAGATGTTATTATAAATATATGTAAACGTAAATAACCGTATAAAAACATTTATTTACGTAAATATACGTTTAAATTACGGCTAATATTTGATCCCTGTTTCACCTTTGCATCGTCAGTTGTTTATAACCGACCTCGCAATTAAAAAATGTTTAACTATAAAAATTTAAAATTATGACTACTTTAAGAAACAGAGTTCAACTTATTGGTAAATTAGGTTTCACTCCTGAATTGTTGGAATTTAACAACAGCAAGAAAGCTAAATTTTCTCTGGCAACTAATGAATTTTATTATCAAGATGGCAACAAGCGGGAAGAAACCCAATGGCACAACATAATTGCCTGGGGTAAGCTAGCCGAAAATGTAAAAAAATATTTGGAAAAAGGTAGTGAAGTAGCTATTACCGGAAAATTAACATCGAGATCTTATAACGACAAAGACGGTGTAAAGAAATACATAACTGAAATAGTTATGAGTGATATGGTAATGTTGGGCGGCAACAAAAATGAAAACTAACAAAAACAAAAGGTGGTAGGGTTTATGGCTCTCCACCTTTTACTTTATCATTTTTTTCCATTCGTCATAGCGCAAATCAATTTGTTTGCTCATAGTTTCAAAATTTTCCCAGGTATCTTTCACGTGATATATTGAGGGCAAATTTATTACCAGCTTTTTTTCATAGTCTTTTTTATACAATCCACCGCCATAGTAATAATAGCTAAACATGTTTCCTTCTTCATTAAAAAGTTCATGACCAAGATAGCCATCCCAGATTTCACTTAAGATGGTGCAGCCTAATTCCTTTCTTTTAAAGCGATAAATTTCCGTAGAGGCTTCATCTTCAAAATATTCCGAAAAAATGTTTTTATTTATTACCCAGCCTAAATATATTCCGATGTGAACATAGGCTTGTTCTATTGGCAGAGAATCAGGAAAATTACCCAAAAAATGATTTTTTGCGTTGTCGTATATAGTTTTTTCCAAACTTGATTTTTTAAAGCTTCCAGTCATCCAATGTTAAGATTATACTTGTTTTATACAACTAATTTATTGTTATTATCTAACAAATGAAAATTTGTACCATTTGAAAAAGCTTGAAAATGAGCAATATAATGTTTAATTATGGAATATAAATGATAAAATGAAGATGATTTTTATAGATAACAAGCTAAAAATTACACGTTAAAAAATGCAGCAGTAGGCTTCGGATAAAATCTATTTCGTTATAAATCAGATAGTTATATTTTTAAAAACAATCAATTATTGGAAATTTTTGAGGATAGATAAGATTGTAAGAATAAGATGAAGTCTGACTATCCGAAAAACAGGTATCCAAGTAAAATTGCAGCTATTATTCCAGTAAAATCAGCAATAAGTCCGGCAGTGAGTGCATGGCGAGTACGGCTTATTTTAACAGATCCAAAATATACAGCCAGAACATAAAATGTTGTTTCGGTAGAGCCTTGTAAAGTTGATGCTAATTTGCCTACGAAAGAATCTGCACCATGAGTATTTATGGCTTCAATCATCATTCCTCTGGCACCGCTACCACTCAAAGGTTTCATTAAGGCAGTGGGTAGCGCAGGCACAAAGCGCGTATCAAAACCAAGTGAACCAAAAATCCATTCGATTCCAGTAATCAATATTTCCATGGCTCCTGATGCCCTAAATACCCCAATTGCCACTAGTATTGCGACCAAGTAAGGAATAATTTTTATGGCAATGTTAAAACCATCTTTTGCACCATCAATAAATTTATCATAAATATTCACTTTTTTGCGTACAGCCAACAAAATAAAAGCCACAATAATCGAAAAAAGAATAAAATTACCAAATAAGCTACTCAAGGGGCCTACTTTTGATTGAGGCAGCGTGATAAAATAAAAGATAATAACAGAAATTATCAAAGTAAAGACTAATAGATAAAGCAACACAATTCTGTTAAATAAATTGATCTTTTGGAAAATGGAAACAGCCATTAATCCGGCAAGTGTAGAAAAATAAGTGGCTAATAAAATGGGTAAAAATACATCAGCAGGATTAGCAGCGCCTTCGGCTGCTCTTATGGCCATCACACTTATCGGGATTAAAGTTAACCCCGAAGTGTTTAAAACCAAAAACATTATTTGTGCATTGGATGCTACCTCTTTATCAGGGTTTAATTCTTGTAATTGATTCATTGCCTTTAAACCTAAAGGAGTGGCTGCATTATCAAGTCCCAGCATGTTGGCTGCAAAGTTCATCATAATGGAACCATTGGCCGGATGGTTTTTAGGGATTTCCGGAAATAACTTACTAAAAAATGGTCCTATTGCTTTACTCATAAGCTGAATAGCCCCGCCTTCTTCGCCTATTTTCATAATGCCCAACCACAGGGTCATCACTCCAATCAAATAAATGGATATTTCAACGGAAGTTTCGGCCATATCAAAAGTACTCTGCACAATAGCTGTGAAAACTGACATATCGGATGTTTCAAATAATATTCCATATTCGGCAAAAAAATCGCGAAAGTAAAATCCTATAACCCTTATCAGGGCTACCAAAAATCCAATTACAAAAAAACCGATCCAGATATAGTTTAATGCCATGCAGCGTTATTAAGTTTGTAGTTTCAATTTTGCCTCGAAAAAAGTTATTTATTTGCTAATAAGCAAGTTTTGATCAATAAGATTATCAATAAAAATATGAAGAAGAGAATTTTTACCGTTGTTTCTGCATTGCTAATACTACTCGCTGTGCTATCTTGTGAGGAAACAACTATTAATTTTGA
This sequence comes from uncultured Roseivirgaceae bacterium, assembly GCA_964592475.1. GTDB lineage: Bacteria > Bacteroidota > Bacteroidia > Cytophagales > Cyclobacteriaceae > CAZQEZ01. The sequence continues at coordinate 15,105 of CAZQEZ010000088.1, read as the reverse complement.
AGGTCTTGATAGCAACCAGACCAGTTTGTTGTTAGTAAGTACGGACTCTTTCAAAATTTGGCAAAGGGAAACATTGTTTATTGATAGCCAAAATCAGCCGCTTACAGGTTGCGATCAGTATCAGCAGTTGAAATTTGAAATATCCGATGAAGGAGATTCGATCTTTACCAATAGTGTTTCGCCTCTCAATGGCTGCCCGGCAGAAACTCTGATAAGTGGCCAATGGAAAATATCTGCTGGCCCGGTAGATACCTTGGTCATTTTTAACTCAGATACTTCTGTGTCTCGTATGATTAACAATATTACTTCTCGAAACCTGGAATATTACTATTTTGAAAATAATTCGCGCGTTACGGAAAGGTTCATTTCATTGTAAATCAGATTACTTTTAAATTAATGTTGAGTATTCAATCATATCAAAAATCGTATGGCCAGCATTTGGTGCTTAGCATCGAAAACCTGCAATTGCACCATGGAATATATTGGATAAAAGGAGAAAATGGTTCCGGTAAATCCACCTTATTTAAATCAATAGCGGGTATATTGTCTTTTTCCGGTGCCATTTGTTTTGACTCTTTCAACCTGCAAAAGCAACCAGTTTCTTATCGCGCACTCGTTAATTATACCGAAGCAGAACCTCAGTTTCCCTTGCACCTTTCGCTCAAAGATTTAATTCAGTATGTGGCTAGGGCCAAAAAGGCCAGCAAAGTTCAACAAGATGAGTTGATTGAAACATTCGCCGTTCAGCATTACATGCATCAGCCATTTCGAACTTATTCTTCAGGTATGCTGAAAAAATCGGGATTATTATTGTCGTTTTTGGGGCCGGCTCAATTGATTTTACTCGATGAGCCTTTTATTACAATTGATCAAAATACAATGGAAAATCTAACCCGGCTTATTTTAGATTATCACAAAAATGGCAGTCAGTTTTTAGTGGCTTCGCATGTAGAAAACAACGAAATGCAGTTGCCTTTCACTAAAAAATTTATAATTGAAAATACAAAAATCCAGGAGGAGGACTGAATGCATCAGCTAATGGTTAAAATGCTGGCGTTGCCTTTCTACAGGTCTCATACTGGCTTTTTTGTATTGTTATACTTGATAGGTTTTGGATTTATTCGCAATGTAGAGCATTTAGCCATTGCCTCCTATTTTAGTGCCAATACTTATTTGCTTCTACTTCTTATGCTTCTTTGGTTAGTCTATTATCTGCGAACTGCCTTCTACATTCAACATTTAATAACGCAATCACAAAATTTCTATTGGTTGCAACAATTTGTCCTTTTTAGTAGCTTCAATCAGGTAACATGGCTAAGCTTCACTCAATTGATCATTAACTTACCAATAGCAATTTACACTCTTTTTATCGCAGTTCAAGGCATTATTTTACAGTTTTGGGGTAATGTGTTTCTTATTTTTATTTTTAATGTTATAGTAATTTTTGTTCCTGTTATATTTTACCGTAGGGTAGTGATGGGTGTACTTCCCGAAGAAAAAATTAGCAAGTTAAGTAATTGGTTCGCTTTAAAATGGGCAAAACCGAAAGAATGGTGGTTTCCGTTGTATATGATTCATTATAAGCCTCTGCCATTGCTGATGAGCAAACTATTTTCTGGCTTTATTATCATTACTACATTTCAATTGTTTTATACTGATGCTTATGACTGGCGCTTCTTAGCTATTGGAATTTTCATCGCCTTTTATTTTAATAGTATTTTGGTTTACAATCATTTGCAATTTGAAACCATACAATTGAGTAAGCTATTAAATCTGCCTACAAGCTTCCTGCAAAGGAGTTTGCAGCATTTGCTCAACTTGTTTTTAATATCTTTACCGGAATATCTGATCATAATTCGCTATTGGCCTCTCGAAGGAAATTACTTGTTGCTGTTACAACTTTTATTTTTCGGATTAAGTATTTTATGGATGCTGCATCAGTTCATGTGGCACATGAATTTTAACTTACAAAAACTATCCGCTCATGATTTTTTGCTCTTTGTTACAGTCATTGTACTGCTTTTATTCTCAGTGCCTGTTTATTTTTTTGTGGCTGTGTTTCTTGCCTATGGTCTTTTGATCAATTATAGATGGTATCGTTTTCTTTAGCTTCTAATTTATTGTAGTAATAAACGGTAATAAAAACTCGACCGTTTTATGACATTAATCATGAAATTAGCATTATTTTAATAACACATTAAAATATTGCCAAATATCATTTTCTTTTTGTCTAGATTTTTGTAGAATTAAGAAAAATTTCGACAAAGAAAATAGCTCTACCAAGAGCGATGAATTTTTGGTTAACTAAATGACAAAATCTATGAAGGTATTTGATGAAAAACATGTCAAAAATATAGTCTTGCTAGGAAGTGCAAAATCAGGTAAGACAACCCTAGCCGAAACTATGCTTTTTAAAGCAGGATTGATCAATCGGAGAGGTACTGTAGAGGATAAAAATACTATATCAGATTTTCACGAAATTGAGCAGGAAAGAGGTAACAGTATTTATGCAACCTTGCTACACACAGAGTGGCGTGATTATAAAATAAATATTATTGATACGCCGGGCTTTGACGATTTTCTTGGTGAGGTAACGTCTTCCACAAGAGTAGCAGACACTTGTGTAATGTTGATAAATGCGCAAAATGGTGTGGAAGTAGGTACAGAGTTGATTTGGAAATCAGTAGAAAGTTTTAAGAAGCCCTTTATATTTGCTATAAATCAAATGGATCATCCGAAAGCTGATTTCGATATTGCCGTAGAATCGGTAAAAGGTAGGTTTGGTGTTGCTGCTACTTTGATGCAGTATCCGGTAAAAACTGGCGATGGCTTCAATTCCATCGTGGATTTACTCAAAATGACCATGTATAAATTTCCTGCCGGAGGTGGCAAACCGGAAAAGAAACCTATACCGGAGTCGGAAATGGATAAGGCCAATCAACTACATAATGAATTGGTGGAAAAAGCAGCTGAAAACGATGAATCATTAATGGAACTGTATTTTGAAAAAGGTACTTTAGATGAAGACGAAATGCGCCAGGGAATTAAAATAGGTATGATGAACCAGGATTTATTTCCTGTTTTTTGTATGTCTGCTAAGAATAATATGGGAAGTGGGAGGATGATGAGTTTCATTGACAATGTTGCCCCTTCTGCTAACGAAATGACAGCGGAAGTAACCGAAGATGGTAAAGAAATTGCTTGTGATGCCAGCAAGCCACCGGTTCTTTTTATCTTCCGCACATTGGTTGAACCTTATTTGGGGAAAATAAACTTTTTCAAGGTTTGTTCGGGAGAAATAAGTGCAGGTATGGACCTGGTAAATCAACAAACTGGCAACACAGAACGATTGAATCAAATTTTTTCCATGGATGGGAAAAACAGGAATAATGTAGATAAATTAAGAGCTGGTGATATTGGCGCTACTTTAAAATTAAAAGATACAAACACAAATCAAACTTTGCATGCCAAAGAACTTGATGTAGCAATTAAACCTATAGAATTTCCATCGCATAGGATGCGTACTGCTATTACAGCAAAAGAAAAGAGCGATGAAGAAAAAATGGCTGAAGCACTTAAAGATATACAAATGGAAGACCCAACCATTAAAGTACATTATTCAAAAGAGCTTCGTCAAATGATTTTGGAAGGACAGGGCGAGCTTCACCTCGCTATTACCCAATGGAAACTTGAGCATTTGTTTGGAGTGAAAATTGAATTTATCGAACCACGCATTCCGTATCGGGAAACCATTCAAAAACCCGCATCCGCATCTTACAGACATAAAAAACAATCGGGGGGTTCAGGACAATTCGGCGAAGTATACTTGAAAATTGAACCTTACTATGAAGGAATACCGGAACCCACGGGATTTAATATACGAGATAAACAGGAAGTTGAGTTAGATTGGGGGGGTAAATTAGTTTTCTATAATTGTATTGTAGGCGGAGTTATCGATATTCGTTTTATTCCATCTATTTTGAAAGGTGTTATGGAAAAAATGGAAATTGGTCCTATTACAGGTTCTTATGTAAGGGATGTAAGGGTAATGGTGCACGACGGAAAAATGCACCCTGTCGACTCTAATGATATTTCATTTAAGATTGCCGGGTCACATGCTTTTAAGCAAGCCTTTGAGCAAGCCAGCCCTAAAATACTAGAACCTATTTATAATCTCGAGGTATTGGTTCCGGAAGAATTGATGGGAGATGTAATGACTGACCTGCAAAGCAGAAGAGCAATTATTTTGGGAATGGATACTTCGGGAGGCTATCAGGTGATTAAAGCAAGAATTCCTTTAGCCGAAATGTATAAGTATTCTACTACTCTTAAATCTCTTACGCAGGGTAAAGCGAGCTTTACCAGTGAATTTAATGAGTATGCGCCGGTTCCGGCTGATATTCAAGCTCAATTAGCCAAAGAGCATAGAACCGAAGTAGAAGCATAGCCAATAAAATTTTAATCATTTTTGCCCTTGGTTTCTGCTTTATGTTTTTATTTTATTAAAATCGATTATGCAACATGCGTTATAGTTTTTTTTGCATAAATGATTATATTTTTTTATATTTGAAAATTCAACCTAATGAGGATATTCAATATTAACCCGAGCCCTCATCATTAAACCAGCAAAAAGTCCTTGTCTAAAAGATGAGGACTTTTTTGTTGAGTATAGAAAAAGAGTATTCATAAACCACTCCTTTATGAATGATTGGCAATAAAGCATTTCCAAATTTATAGTCCAATTGTATTTATCATATCCATTTTTTTTCAAAAAGGGTGAATAATCACCTAAGTTGATAGATAATTAAGTTGATTTTGCTTTAAAAATCATTAATTTTGAAAAGAACATAAACCAAAAAATTTATGAGTAGGAAGAAATATAACTTTGCCCAAAAAGCAGGGAGTAAACTAGCTTTGGTGCTTGTGCTTTCATTTTTTGCACCATTGGTTGTACTGTCTCAAGAATCCAAACCCAATGTTTTGTTAATTGCTATTGATGACTTAAATGATTGGGTAAACCACCTGGAAGGGCACCCCAAAGTACAAACTCCCAATATGGATCGCTTGGCTGCCACTGGCAGGGCTTTTACCAATGCACATACGCAGGCTCCTCTTTGCAATCCTGCTCGCACGAGTTTCATGATGGGCTTGAGACCTACCAATACTGGTATTTATGCTTTGCAACCCTGGTTTCGTAGTATTGATAAATATAAAGATTGGACTACTCTGCCACAGTTTTTTGAGCTACACGGGTATCACACACTTACTACGGGAAAAGTATATCACGATGCTTACCCTCCTGAAGAGGATAGAAAAGATGGTCCTGAATTTACAACATGGGGTTTTAAAGGTGGTTTTTACCCACGACCTGATGAGCCAATCGTAAAAACCACTGGCCATCCTTTAGTCGATTGGGGGGTTTATCCTGAACAAGACTCGCAGCAGGATGATTGGAAAATTGCAGATTGGGCCATCGAACAATTAAAGAATCCGCCAAAGGATAAACCTTTTTTCTTATCTGTGGGTTTTCGCCATCCGCATGTGCCTCTTTATGCTACTCAGCAGTGGTTTGATTTATATCCGGAAGAAGAGCTTTTGCTGCCGGTGGTTCGCGGTGACGATAGAGACGATATACCCGCATTTGCATGGAAACTGCATTGGCAATTGCCCGAGCCAAGATTGGCATGGCTGAAAATGCATCACGAATGGAAACCCAAAGTACGTGCTTACTTAGCCAGTGTCAGTTTTGTAGACATGCTAGTTGGTAGAGTGCTATCGACACTAGAAGAAGAAGGGCTGGCTGAAAATACTATAGTAGTACTTTTATCTGATCATGGTTACCATTTGGGAAGTAAAGATATTAGTGGCAAAAATACCTTGTGGCATGAATCTACCAGAGTTCCATTCATATTTGCCGGACCAGGCATTTCACAACCCGGACAAAAAAGTGATGAAGCAGTTGAATTACTTGACTTGTATCCCACGCTTATAGATATGGCGGGTCTCCCTGCAAAAAAAGGTCTGGATGGTCAGTCGCTAATGCCTATTTTGCAAAATGCTTTTAATACAAGAACTCAACCAGCTATTTGTAGCCATGGCCCAGGCAATCATGTAATAATTACAGAACGGTGGCGGTTAATTCAATATGCAGACGGTTCGCAGGAACTTTATGATAGAAAAATTGATCCCAATGAATGGTATAATTTGGCCATGGTAAATGGTTATAAGCCAATAATTAATCATTTATCTCAATACCTTCCTAAAAATGTAGCCGAACCAGTACCCGGCAGTAAAACACGTTTAATTGAAATAAAAAATGGAGATGTGTATTGGCAAAATAAAAAAATTCCTACAGACGCCAAGGTACCTATGTCATTTAAGTAGAATTAATTCAAATGATTAAATCAATATTTGTTGGCCTTATTTTTTTAGTAAATGCAGCCCATTGCCAAAATGTGCAAAAGCCTAACATAATTTTCATTCTTACTGATGATCAACGGTGGGATGCATTGGGTTTTGCCGGAAATGAAATTATTCAAACTCCTGAAATGGACCGGCTGGCAGCGCAAGGTGTTTATTTTAGTCATGCTATCGCTAGCACACCTATTTGTGCTGCCAGCCGTGCCTCAGTTTTTACCGGTTTATACGAAAGAACGCATGGATACACCTTTAATCAGGGGCCTCTGCAAGAACAATTTTGGCAAAATAGTTATCCGGTAATTTTACAGCAAAATGGCTACTACACCGGGTTTTTTGGTAAGTTTGGTGTAACGTATCCTGGAGCAGAAGATGTTTTTGATCGTGCTGATTTTTACGATCGCAATAATAAATTTGATGATAGAAGAGGATACTTTTATAAAACTATTAACAACGATACGGTACACCTAACCCGATATACCGGTCAGCAAGCCTTGAATTTTATAGCTGAGGCACCAAAAGACCAGCCTTTTTGTTTATCGTTGAGTTTTAGTGCTCCACATGCGCACGACCCCGCCGAGGATCAGTATTTCTGGCAAAAAAGCTCTGATACGCTATACCAACAAGAAATCCCAAAACCTCAACTTGCAGAAGACCGTTATTTTAAATCATTGCCTGCTGCAGTAAAAGCAGGCCTAAACCGTAAACGATGGTACTGGAGATTCGATACCCCTGAAAAGTACCAAAATAGCGTAAAAGGCTATTACAGAATGATCAGTGGAATTGACAGGGAAATTGGTAAGATTCGAACTTTGTTAAAAAATAAAAATATAGCTGATAATACGGTAATAATATTGATGGGTGATAATGGATATTATCTAGGGGAGCGTCAAATTGCTGGTAAATGGCTTATGCATGATAATAGTATCAGGGTTCCGCTCATTATATACGATGCTCGTCAAAATAAAAATTTTCAGGTAGATGATTTAGTATTAAATATAGACGTGCCTTATACAATTTTATCCTTGGCTGGCATTAAGAATCCGGATACTTATCAGGGTATTGATTTGCAACCCTATTTAATCAAAGGAAAACATTTACAAAAAAGAAATAACACTATAATCGAACACCTTTGGGATTTTGAAAAAATTCCTTCAAGTGAAGGCCTTAGAACTGAAAAATGGAAGTATTTCAGGTATCGTTTTATAGATGCCTCCGAGGAACTTTATGATTTAAATAGTGATCCACTTGAAATTACTAATTTAGCTAACAACCCCGATTATTATCGTATTTTGCATCAACTTAGAACTACTTTCAAATCAAAAATTGAAAAGTATAGTAACGAATAAAAATTATGAAAACATAAATTCATGTTTGTTTTACATCATTTGGGCTTCCGCCAAAAAGAGAATACCCACTTTGAAAAATGGTTTCAAAGGAGACCAGAAGCAATATTTCATTAAAACCAGTGATTATCAGGATTTTACCGAACCCGCTTTGTTGTATGGCAACCATCATACCTACCCATCAATGATCGAAACCTAAATCATTCATCCGGAAGATCGGTATTGCTACTTTTTTACGTTTCAGGCCACGCATTTTCCCGATGGCGGAAAAGACGGGGTACACGTTATGTCAGCGCCTAAAGGCGCAGCTCGTTCAAAAGATTTAGAAAATTGGGAAGATATATCTGATCAGGTACATTTCCCCCCGGGATTGGATTTCGGCATGGGTCCGTTATTATTGTGGATGAATCGGTTATTTTTAATAATTTCGAAGTAAATTTTTTAGAGCAAGCTTCCAACAATGAAAATTAATGATAGAAATTTTAAGCCTGGTAAGAATTATTATAGATTAGCCCAAAAATCATATAAAATGAAGCGAATTTTTCTTTTATTCTTGATAGTGAATAGTTCCTTTGAATATGGCAAAGCGGTGCCGCATTATGGGCCGAGAAAATGATTATAAAATGCTTCCAGTGTATTACAAAGCGTAGCTTTTATACAGGCTACTTCTGATCATGGCTAATTTTTCATTATTTATTAGGAGCCGTTTTTACTTTATTATCATATATTTAGTTGCATGAGGCTCAACTTCATAGCTAATTTGCTTACCCACTATCTTTTCAGTATCACCTGTCCAGATATTGATTAACTCCTTTGCATTACTAATATCCAATTGCTCCAAATTTACACCTAATTGCATAGGCTCATCTTCTAAATTAAATAAATAGGGCTAAGTAGTGTTCTTTCTTATAAAAAAAACAAAAAAGGCCCGGGAATGGGCCTTTAATTTTTCTATTTAAACAATTAAATTAATTAAGGTTTATAATTTTTGTATGCCGGTCCTTTTAAGCCTTTGGTATTTTTACCTTTCATTTCACTAATTTCAACCCTTCTATAGATGATTATTTCTTTTTTTTCAGTTTCATAGGTCTTTTTTTCTATTGAATCTAGCAAATCAATATTGCGCCGCTCAATTTTTACATATTTTCGCGGATTGAAATTCTTAAACTGTGGTCCCTGAAACTTGTTGGGTTTTTCTCTAATCAGTAATGAGGAACTCCCTTTATATTTTTCAGAAGGTTTAGCATTTTTATATTTCGGACCCGTCAGTTCTTTTGTTTGTGCAAATCCTGCAGTAATGATTATAAACGATACCGCTGTAGTTAAAATCAATTTTTTCATAGTAATATTCGTTTAATTTGTTTTTCTTTCTTTTACAAATAAACGAGAAGTAGGCTGAAAAATCCGAGTGAGAAATCGGTATTCTCTACAGTTGAAAATACGTTAAGATATGTGGTAAATACGTAGGCTATATCAGCTTCTTATCCAATGTAAAGCGGATCATTTCGGAGGTGTTAGATACATTCATTTTTTTCATAATTTTGCTTCGATGTGTTTCAACCGTACGTACACTGATATTAAGCTCGTCAGCAATTTCTTTTGTGATTTTACCATTGGCCACCATTCGAACAATGGTCAATTCTCGATCTGTAAGCAACTGATCTTGTACCGGTGAAGTCATATCATTGATCAGTAAGTCAGAAATTTTATTTTTAAAGTACTTTTTGTCCTTACTTACGTCATAGATTGCTTCGTAAAGCTCTTTTTCGCCACTTTCCTTGAGTAAATAACCCATAGCTCCTTTTCTCAGACTTTCCTTTACATATTGTATTTCTTCATGCATAGTCAGCATTATAAACTTCATCCCAGGGTATTTATACATTATTTCTTCCAAAAGATCCAGCCCCGACTCGCCGGATAAAGAAATATCCAAGAGAACAATATCTATCTTCTTCGTTGACAAAACTATGTCAAGCTCGGGTCGAGTTCCTACACCCTGAAACACTTCAAAGTCAATGTTTTTTTTCAGCAGCGATTCCATGCCGGAGCGAAACATCTCATGGTCATCCACTACTATAATTTTAATCTTTTTCATGGTATTGGAATGTTTACTTCTACTATTGTTCCACTATCGTTTGATTCCAGTATGAGTTCTCCATTAAGCAAACCCGTCCTTTCTTTTATGTTTTTAAAGCCTATTCCTGCAGATTCCAAAACAGAATTCTCTTTCAGGCCTTTTCCATTATCCTTGATATATACATTCAATTGATCATCAAATTCAGTAATAGAAAGTTGAATTTCTGAGCAATCGGCATGTTTTAATGCATTATTTAACGCTTCCTGAACAATTCTATATACATAAACCTGCCTGGATTTTTTAAGTTTGGATTTCTCACTTTCACTATCATAATTATAATTGATCTTTATTCCGGTATTTTTCTCTGTTGTTTGAGCGAGTTGGGCCAACGCATCGAAAAGGCCAAAATCCATCAACACGGCAGGCATAAGATTTCTCGAAAGGTTTCGAGCTTCGTTGATGGCATCTTCAAGTAAGGCGATGAGTTCTTCCTTAGTAGTTTTGTTTAGTTTATAGCTCAGTCTCAACTTCATTGTTGTCAGCATTGCTCCAAGTCCATCATGTAAATCACGGGCTATTCGCTCTCTCTCCTTTTCTTGTCCTTCCAACAGAAATTTTTTGGACTGCCGCTCTAACTTTGTTTTTTCTTCATTCAAGACTACAAGCTGATCTCTCATGGCCATTATGGCTTTGCCCAATTCATCTTTCTCTCCAAGGCTTACATATTTTTCATTCATCTTTCCTTCACCAATGTAATTTGCAAATCGGACGGTTGATCGCAATGCATCCACTAGCCTGTTCATTGATTGCATAATGGTAGAAAATTCGTCAATGAACTCAGATTGGTGTTGTTTTTCTGGCAACTCGCCTACCGTAAGCTTATCGGCAATGGTTTTGAGCCTTCTTACAGGCCGTTGAAGCCATTCGGCCAAAATTGCTGAACCAAAAAACGAAACCAATAGAATAAATAATAGCAATTCAACCATTCTGGTTCGAATCATTATAATCGGACTCATCGCCTCTTCTTTATCTATTTCTGTTAGTAAAGCCATTTTCATCCCATGAAAATCAACCAGCCGATATACTCCAATAATTGGTACTCCTCTGTAATCAGGATAGACTTCTACACCTGTCTGGCCTTTAAATGCTTTGATTGCTCCTTTAGTCTTACTTGGAATCAATTGCGGTAGGCTATCAGGAAAGAAGATTGATTCGGATATCATCCTGTAGTTAGGCCCTACCAGGTAAGACTCACCGGTAACTCCCAAGCCTGTTCTTTCTTTCAAAATGTCTTGAAGGGAATGATAGTCGAGATACACTCTTATTGAAGCGGTGTCGAGGCCATATTTAAATAGATAATAGGAAGAATCAGGAATAGTTGCCGCAGAAAATTGATAATTACAGTCGTCACAGGCTAATACTCCTATTTTTTGAACATCTTGAATTGAACTTAACGCATCTACGAGATTCTTTTGTGAAGTAAAATGAGACCTTTGGTATTCAAGGATTCGAAAAATCTCGGTTCGTTGATTCGACAATACCTGTTCTATTAATTTTGTCTTGAGAATATTGATTGAATTAAGCTGGTCTTTAGTACGCTCAAGCAAATTATTATCAAGGTTCTTATAGACAACAATAAAAATCGCAATTGAAAAAACTGCGCTAATGCCAAAGAAACAAATGATCAACAAAGTGCGAAGTTTAATTTTCAATGATTTTTTATTTAAAAATAACTTAAAATCCAGATTAAAAGCAACTAGACTAACGTGGCTTTTTTTCTAAAATTGTATCGGGACTAAACCATTGACTGCAAAGGATATTTCAAAAAATACGATCCCCTGGCTGGTTTCTATTGTTAAGTTATCATTGGGAAATACGAAGGATTGTAAAAAATGATTGGAAATAAACTTCAAAACCTTGAATTTTTCAATGATTAATCATTTCCGCTTCCCATTTTTTTACTAAGTTTATAGCACTTTTTTAATTAATCCGAAAATCTATAAAATTAAATATACATGGCAGATATCTCGTCATTACAGGTAAATTCACCTGTAAATAGATTACAAAAAACATTACCTAAAGTTGGTATTCGCCCCACGATTGATGGTAGACTCGGTGGCGTACGCGAATCATTGGAAGAGCAAACCATGCAAATGGCCCGCACGACCGCGGAGTTTATCAGTAAAAATTTAAAACACCCGGATGGCAATCCTGTGGAATGTGTAATTGCCGATGGTACGATTGGTGGTGTTGCTGAATCAAACAGGGCAGCCGAAAAGTTTCGGCAGGAAGGAGTAGGGGTATCCATTACCGTAACGCCATGCTGGTGTTACGGTAGTGAAACCATGGACATGGATCCATTTACCCCCAAAGCTGTTTGGGGTTTTAACGGTACGGAAAGGCCCGGAGCAGTGTACCTGGCAGCAGTACTGGCCGGACATACCCAAAAAGGGCTGCCAGCTTTTAGCATTTACAGTCATGATGTGCAGGAATCTGATGATACCAGTATTCCGCCGGACGTACAGGAGAAACTTCTTCAATTTACCAAAGCGGGCTTAGCAGTTGCTACCTTGAAAGATTCCTCTTATCTCTCGATAGGATCTGTTTCCATGGGAATAGCCGGATCCATCGTGCAGGAAAACTTCTTTGAGGACTACCTGGGTATGCGCAATGAATATGTAGATATGATCGAACTGGACCGAAGAATTAATGAGGGGATTTACGATCAGGAAGAATTTGAAAGAGCGCTAAAATGGGTAAAAGCTAACTGTGAAGAAGGAAAAGATCATAACCCGGAGGGTCAGCAAAAAAATAGAGAAGCTAAAGACAAAGATTGGGAATACGTGGTAAAAATGGCCATGATCACAAGAGATTTGATGGTGGGTAATCCTCAATTGGCAGAAGCTGGATTTGGCGAGGAAGCTACGGGACGAAACGCTTTCATTTCCGGTTTCCAAGGTCAGCGTCAGTGGACTGACTACTTACCCAACGGTGATTTTTTAGAAGCTATTCTCAACTCTTCATTTGACTGGAATGGCATTCGCCAACCTTTTATGGTAGCCACCGAAAATGATTCACTAAACGGCGTGGTAATGGCCATGAGTCATTTGATAACCGGCACAGCTCAAGTTTTTGCCGATGTGCGCACCTACTGGAGCCCGGAGGCTGTGCAAAAAGCCACCAATTGGAAGCCGGAAGGAGATGCGGTAAATGGTTTTATTCATTTGATTAATTCCGGATCTGCCGCGTTAGATGGTTGTGGTGAGCAGACTGTCAACGGAAAACCAGCAATGAAACCTTATTGGGAAATCACACCCGAAGAAGCCGGTAAATGTTTGGATGCTACCAAATGGTGTCCTGCCATAGGCGAATATTTTAGGGGTGGTGGTTATTCAAGTCAATTTTTGACTAAGGGAGGCATGCCGGTAACTATGGCTCGTATCAACCTGGTAAAAGGCCTTGGTCCGGTGATGCAAATTGCCGAAGGCTTTTCGATTGAACTGCCGGATAATGTGCACGGTATTCTTAATGAGCGTACTAATCCTACTTGGCCTACAACATGGTTTGTTCCCAATTTGACAGGAAAGGGGAATTTTACCGATGTTTATTCAGTGATGGCCAATTGGGGAGCTAATCACGGGGCTTTTGGCTATGGCCACTTTGGCGCGGACTTAATTACCCTCTGTTCAATGATTCGCATGCCCGTATGTATGCATAATGTACCGGAGGAAAAAATATACAGGCCCAGTTCGTGGAGTGCTTTTGGCATGGATAGGGAAGGATCCGATTATCGGGCTTGCGCCAATTTTGGACCCTTATATGGAAAAACCAAATAAACAATGAATCAATATCTTATAATGCTGAAGTCATCATTTACATGCTTGGCTTTAGCATTTCTTTTTTCTTGTCAATCTAAAAATAAGGAAATGACGTTTGCTGAAGATTTCGCTTTCATGCAAGAGCATACCAATGCTTTTGCGCTTAATAATAAGGAGGGTGCCCAACTTTTAATAGTGCCCGAGTACCAGGGCAGGGTGATGACCTCAACCACTGGAGCTGGTAATGATTATAGTTTTGGCTGGATAAATTACGAGTTGGTAAAATCGGGTGAATTCACTCCTCACATTAGTCCATTTGGTGGAGAAGACCGTTTTTGGTTGGGTCCTGAAGGCGGTCAGTTCTCGATTTTTTTTAATAAAGGTTCCAATTTTGATCTGCAGGATTGGTATACACCTGCGGCAATCGATACAGTAACTTATGATTTAGTAAACAAAACATTTACTTCGGCGAGGTTTCACAAGGCTATTGAAATTACAAATTATGCTGATTTTACCTTTCACTTAGAAGTGGATAGAACCATCAAATTATTAGATAAGCAACAAATAAGTCAGTTTTTGAAAGTTGAAATTCCTGAATCTGTAGGCCAGGTTGGATATTTGAGTGACAATACAATTACAAATATAGGAGAGGTGGCCTGGCAAAAGCAAAGTGGTTTGCTATCCATTTGGATTTTAGGCATGTACAAGCCTTCCACGACCACTACAATTATAATACCCTATCTAGGAAAAAAAAATAGATTGAAAGTAAATGATGAATATTTTGGCAGAATTGCAGATGATCGATTAGTAGTAGCTGAGGCCATTTATTTGAAAGCCGATGGACAGTCAAGAGGAAAGATTGGTTTACCCTTTGATTTTGCGTCGGAAGTACTAGGAAGTTACGATGCCGCGAACAAAGTGCTCACCATCGTTGCCTATAATAAGCCTGATACTGCAGTGGCTTATGTAAATTCGCTATGGAAAATACAAGATGACCCATACAATGGCGATGTAATCAATGCTTATAATGATGGTTCGCCTACACCTGGTGCCGAACAGCTTGGTCCATTTTATGAATTGGAAACTTCATCACCCGCGTTAGCATTAGCACCAGGAAGTTCGGCCAGGCATGTTCATAGAACGTTTCATCTAAAGGGAGATGAAAAGACGCTGGATAAAATAGCCAAGCATGTTTTAGGGGTTGGGTTGATTGGGAATGAGCATTTATTTAATTGAGAATTAAAGTTTCACACCATAATATGTTAAGTTTAAAATGCATAGTAAAAAGCATTATGATTGAATTCGAACTGGCTTGTTGAGTCAATCTTTAAGCACGATGCTCGTCCGGGTTTGTAACCCGGATGCTTAAATCTCAGCATTTGCAATGCAGTAATGCGGCAACGTCATCCGCCAAAGTCGGACACGTCCGCCTATTTATTTTTTTGCA
>CAZQEZ010000087.1:0-18459 GCA_964592475.1 uncultured Roseivirgaceae bacterium | reverse complement strand
GCGGTCATAAAACATTGGGGGCGTGGTGGTTAACCGAGCCTCGGTTCTCGCATCAAAAGTCGTTATACCCTGATAGTGAAGTAGCTACGAAACCCCCAACGATTTTATACCGCCAACCGTTGTGCCAAGCAGAAAATAGCATATTGCACATTTATAGAATCAATGGACGGGAAATACACTGGTAAATATTGTCGCAAATGAATCTTTTGAAAATCACGCCACTTTTACTCATTCTTTTGGTCACTTCATGTCAAGAAAACAACAAGACTGCTAATGTTTATAGTTACGAAATTGACTCTCAAACTGATAAAATTGAATTTTTAAAAAAATACCTCAACAAAACTTCTGGATTGATTGATGCCGAATACCATATTTGGTATCAGGATAATGGAACTGGGCGTGTTCCAGGGCCTTCTGATTACAATATCATACTGGCTTTAAAAATTCAGCCTGATTCAATTAACTCCTGGATAAATCATTTAGAGCCTTCATCAAGACAAATTTCTACTGAAAAATGGAATGAATTAAACCTCAATAAGAAAAATTGGAATCTTCATTCTCAACCAGAATTATATCTTTCAAGTCAAATAACAGAAGTAAAATTATTATTTAGAAAGGAAAACATAGTCCTTGGAGCATATTCAACTATGCCCATAAACCTTGATTATATAGATACAAAGTGAAAAGAAGATAACAAAACCTAAGAAAAAATAGAGGTTATGTAAGGCGGTCGGAACGTAAAAGCTCCTAATCTAATTCAGGCAATGGTTTCAAGGACTAAAATTACAAAAACTTGTGAGAAATTCGGGATTAGAAGCTTAGTAAAAAGAGTTAAATTTCCACAGGATATCATAACTGCAGTGCAATCTTGGACAAGAACCCAATTTATCTACAAGTTGGTTTTGGCTGACAGATGGTGACTTATGGTTAAAGTTTGGCAACTAAACAATTTATGAATATTCAAAAGAAGCTATTAATTATTGAATTATTGGTGTATAAAGTTCGACCTGAAAACACTGGCACTGATGGATAAGGCCCGGCTTGCATTCAAATTTTTCCCACAACGTGGACAGCTTACTTTTTGATGATTGGTGCTGGTTGGTTTCATTTCATTGAAGTTGTTGGTAATATTTTAATTGATGATTGGGCAACAATTCAGGATGGAATATCCTGATAAGGTCAGCCAATAGGATATGCGGTTCCATTACACCTTCTTCCCAATAATGATTACATCCATTACCAGTAACCCAGCGGTTATTATTGAAAACATTTTTTGATTTTATACTTTTAAAGTATTGGTATCTCTCATCTTCATGTAGTAAGTCATTTATTTTAGTGGCTTTGTGATCAGGATTGATCCAAAAATCTGCCTGCCCGCCTTTTAGTAATGCTTGTTCCATACTAATCAGGTTTTCGTTGTATTCCGTACTATCTTCAAGAATATAAGTGGCTCCTGCATCCTTCAAATATTTGATAAACCAATTGCTGGAACCATGAGTGGACCATACTCCCCTACGGCTATGTCCGACGATTACTGTCGGACGATTTGCGATATTTTTTGTTAAAAGTACCAGTTCATTGTATCGATAGGCTATGGAATCGAAAATCATTTTGGCTTTTTCTTCTTTATTAAAAAAGGCAGCGTAGTATTTTATCCATTCAGCCATACCTAAAGGGTGATCTTCAAGGTGCATACTGTTCATTACCGGAGTTAGTCCAATTGTAAGCAACTGCCGGGTAATATCATATTGGTTACCACTTCCTAATTCAAAAACTGCATCCGGATTTAAATCCAGCAAAAGCTCAGTATTTATAGTTTTTCCACGTCCTATTAGTGCTATTTCGTCCTCCAGGTATTTTTTATGTAGGTAGTCACTACAAATCCAGTTTTGATTAGCGATGGCTATTACTCCATCCAATTCGTCAAGTAAATGTAACATGGAAGCTTCTCCGGAAGATCGGATAGTATATGTCTTTAATGGGGTATTAATAAAATGGGCATCATTATTAACCTCAGTGAAAAGCGCTTTTCTTGAACTTAAGAAATATTGAAAATTAACTCCTTTATTTTTACCTGATGGTCTGATTACATTTACTATTTTATGATCCTTGTGTTTTTCGATTGAAAAGTGACGAGCATATTCAATTGACCCATCTGTTGAAAATCTGACTTCATTTTGATCACTTTCATTCGTTGGTGTACAAGATAATATAGTTATAAAATAGATTTTCAAGCATAGCAACAAGTTTATGCCTCTAGATTTCAATATAATGTTCTTACTTTTCATTTTATATTTTCTAATGTTTCTACAATATATTTCACCCTTTCTTTTACCCTTGTTTTCGGTACCTCAAGCACTTCATATCCATAGTTTTCATACACTTTTTTTATTTTTAAACCTAGCCTCTCTGCCACCTGGTAACTTTGTGGACGTTCCGGATCATTCACGTAAATATCCGGCCAGGGGCCACACCAGAAAACCAGATGATAGTACCGGTGGGTGACTATTAAATCATGCAATGACTGCTCAACTGTAAGTCCCCATAATTGCAGATAAGCAACAATATCGGGAAGTGCACGATCAAAAAATACCAGGCTCTCCTTTCCGGTATTTCTTATAAAGTCCTCCAGCATGCTTTGCTGGCACAATCGGGCAAACCCGGCCATATCTCGCCAGGGCAGCATGCCATCAGGTTTTTTACTTTCTTGCTTTATTAATATCCGGCTGGCTTCTGCCACCGTAGCAAAACCCATCTTGCTCAATTGCGCAATCAGGCTCGATTTGCCACTTCCGGGGCCTCCAGTGATTATTATCATTTTTACCATAAGCATAAGGTTCTTCCTATCATTACCAGCAAAATGGCCCACAAGGTTGCCCCATGATTTAAGCGGGCTGCTTTTCGAAAATCGTCGTACTCAATTTGTTTTTCCTGGTCTCCGATGTATGGTTTTTCTACCAATTGTCCATCGTAAAAATTTGGGCCACCAAACCGGCAACGAAGTATCCCGGCAACTGCAGCCTCCGGATAGCCTGCATTCGGGCTTTTGTGCTTATGACCATCACGAATAGCATACCGAATGGCCTGTCCATTGAGAGAAGCCATCCATAAAAGCAAAACCGTAATCCTGGCAGGAATGTAATTGATCAGGTCATCCAATTTGGCTGGAAATTTTCCAAAATATTCGTAACGCGGGTTACGATAGCCAAGCATCGAGTCGCATGTATTGATCAGTTTGTAAGTCATGATACCTGGTAAGCCTAAAAGGCCATAATAAAAAAGCGGTGCGATTACCCCATCACTCAGGTTTTCTGCCATCGTTTCCAGAGTAGCGATTTTTACTTGTTGTTCAGTCAGGTTGTGAGTATCACGGCCCACGATTAAACCCACCTGCTGCCTGCCCTGGGCAATACCTTCATTTAATTTTTGAAAAACTGCTTTTGCGGCATCAATTAAGGCCTGATTGGCAATACCCCACCACAATCCCAGAATATTCAAAAACATCCAGGCTATCCAACTGTATTGCCAGAGCCATTGATCCATTAACCATAGTGAAATAAAAAGAGAACTGGTGTAGATCAGTGTGAGCAAGGCACCTTTAATGAACCTGTAGGAACCACGATTGAGCCATTGATCACCCCAGGCAATTGCGCTGCCAAACCAGCGGACCGGATGGGGCCATTTTTCCGGGTCGGCCAGCCAAAGATCGAGCAGGTAACCACAGGCGATTGGTATGGCAGGTATCAACTTTTCCATGCTTTCAAAGCGTTTGTTAGTTCAATGTTTTGCTCTCTCGATTGGGTGGCCAGGCGAAAATAGCTTTTGTCCAGGCCGTGAAAATTAGCGGCATCTCTGATCAGGATGCCATGCTCATCCAGCAGGTATTGCTTTAATTCCGAAGCCGCGTATTTTCTACATTTCACCAGAAAAAAAGTGGTTTGGCTTTTTCTGCAATTAAAGCCTTCTATGGCATTAATTTGGCCTTTCAACCATTCAGTTTCAGCCAGTAGCGGTTGCATATCCGGTATTAATTTTTCATAATGATCCAACAGATACTTCCCTGCTATCAATGCTAGCGTATTTACTGACCAGGGTAGTTTAAATCGTAGCAGTTTTTGAATTAAGTTCTCCCTGGCTGCAAGGTAACCAACCCTCAGCCCCGGAATGCTAAATTGTTTGGTCATGGATCGCAGCACCACCAGGTTGTTTACCCGGCTTACCAGGTGTATCACCGATTGCGATTCATGGGTAAAAGCGTGATAGGCTTCATCAATGATGAAAATGGTATGTGGATTGTCACGCAGCCAGGTTTCGATTTTCCCGGATGATAGCAGGGTTCCGGTGGGATTATTAGGGTTGCAGATCATCACTAACGATGAAGGGAAATATTTCTGATTGTTCAAAGCATTCCAGGGAATGAAGCGGCAGTTTTGATGGTAAAGCTTTGCTGCATCTTCATATTCTGAAAAGGTGGGCTCTGCTATGGTGATGTCAGCCTCGCGGCAGGCATGAGCCAGTAGGTAGATCGACTCAATGGTTCCATTGCAAATAATGAAATGATCAGCTGAAAGACCATGATGCCTGGCACAGGCTTCCCTCATCGGCTGGGCATTGGGTTCGGGATAACTTCCAGCCAGCTTTATCTGGTCTTTCAAGAGAGACTGAAGTTCCACCGGCATACCACCGGGGTACACGTTACTACTAAAATTGGCTCGCAAATCTCCTTTTATAAGAAAGGTATCATCTCCATGTCCGTAAATCATGATAATATACTATATATTTTTTTTATGTCAACCTCATTTCTGACCATTTCAGCCAGCTTATCGTATTGTTGTTGTTTGAATTTATTAAAATCAAAATCTTGCACCTCTACATCAAAATCCTTGAATAAATCCCTCAGCACTGCTGCATTATCAAAGATGCCATGCATGTAAGTGCCATAACAATTGAGGGTCAAACGGTAGCCTTCTGTCCGGCCATCTGGCAATTGATTCAATCCATATTCCGGCATCAATCCAGCGGTATCTCCCATGTGTATTTCATAGCCCCGGCATATTTCTTTACTTTCTTTGAAATAAAATTGCTGTTGCAGGGTTTGTTTTTCCTGCAGCATAGTGGTTTTGATGGGTAAAATACCCAAACCTGATGTGGATTTCACGGCCGACTCTACCATGAAAGGGTCTTCAATAGTTTCTCCCATCATTTGAAATCCACCACAGATCCCGATCACCTTTTTGCCTTGAGCATGGGCTCTTTGGATTACCTTATCCAGTCCTGTTTTTTTTACAAAAATCAGGTCTTCTATGGTGTTTTTACTTCCGGGTATAATAATAACATCAGCTTGTTGCAGCATTTGCGGCTGCTGACTGTAGAAAAGATGGACTCCCGCCAAATGCTCAAATACATGAAAATCAGTGTAGTTAGCCATTCGTGGTAATCTTACCACCCCGATATTTACTTTGTGGGGAAAAGGTATTGAGGGCTTTTTGTCTATCGCTACGGAATCTTCCTCATCCAGGTGAATATGATTAAACCAGGGCAAAACCGCCAAAACCGGCTTGCCCGTGAGTTCTTCAATCAACTGCCTACCCTCAAAAAACAGACGTGGATCACCTCTGAACTTATTGATGATGATGCCTGCAATCAAATCCTGCTCCGCCAGGTTTAATAATTTAATGGTGCCATATATACTGGCAAATACGCCTCCTTTGTCGATGTCGGCTATCAGAAAAACCTTAGCTCCGGCATAAGCTGCCATACGCAGGTTTACAATGTCTTTTTTCTTTAAATTGAGTTCGGCAATACTACCTGCACCTTCCATTACAATTGGGTTGTACTGCTGATGCAAGCGGTCAAATGCCTCTTTCACGTAGCCGAACAACTGCTCCCGGTTATTGGGGTTGAAATAATCACAGGCTGATTGATTACCATGCGGTTTTCCATTCAATACTACTTGCGATGTGGCATGATTGGTCGGCTTCAGTAGCACGGGGTTCATATCGGTATGGCAAGGAATGCCGGCAGCTTCGGCCTGCATCGCCTGGGCTCGCCCTATTTCCAGACCTTCGGGTGTAACATAACTGTTGAGCGACATGTTCTGGGCTTTGAAAGGTGCAGGTGCGTATCCATCCTGCCGGAAAATGCGGCAAAAGGCAGCAGCGATAATGCTTTTACCTACATCAGAAGCAGTCCCTGCCAGCATCAATGGTTTAAGTCTTTGGATGCTCATGGTTTTTTCTTTTAATTAATTGCTCCAGAAAATATGGATTCTCCGGCCAGTAAAAATGTACATAAGAACCGGTTACCTGCTTTTTACGATACACTTTACTTTTTACAGGCTCACCGCGGGCATTGGTTAGTCGGCCGAAACCTTCAATTTTACCTTTTTCTTCCAATCGTGAATAATGAAACTCGTGGCCTTTGATAATAAATTCGTCTAATTCAAAACTTCGATACCCAAGAGTCATTTGCTTATCCACCATAGATGTGCTGACCGGGAAAAAATCGACCATTGGAAATTCATTTCCAGCCGAATCGGTGATTTGCTCACCCAGGTACATCAGACCACCACATTCAGCCAGGGCACAGCCGCCTTTTTCACAGTATATTTTGATGCTACTTAGCATCGATTGATTTTGAGACAAAGTGGGCAAATATAACTCCGGATAACCCCCTGCCAGATAAAGAAGGTCCGTTTCCGGTAATGTTTTATCATGCAGTGGACTGAAATATGTGATTTTTCCCAACCGGGCAAGCGTCTCGAAATTTTCCTGATAAAAGAAATTGAAAGCTTCGTCGTGAGCCACCGCAATTTTCAGACTGCCTGTTTCAGAAATGTTGAATGATTTGTTCTGTTGAGGATGAGAAAAGTCAACACTCGTGATTGCCAGTAATTTATCCAGGTCTATATGATTTTGCACGTGATTTGCTATTTTTTCAATGATATGTGTAAAGTCGATATCCGGATCAATATTCAAACCCAGGTAACGGGAGGGAAGTTGTATGGCATCAGAAGGAGGAATGTATCCCAGTGCCTCTACGCCAACTCTTTTGGCAGCATCTTGTAAAATTCTATAATGGGATGTTGTTTTTACCTGGTTAAATATAACCCCAGCCAGTTGCACTTCCGGGTCAAAATTTTTAAAACCATACAATATGGCTGCAGCTGACCATGCCATAGCACTGGCATTCATCACCATAACCACCGGAATTTGTAGCGATTTGGCCAATGATGCTGCACTGCCATGGTCTTCCACTGAGCCATCGAAGAGTCCCATCACACCTTCCGTTACAGCTACGTCAGCATTGGCGGCATATTTGCCATACAATTGCTGTACATGATCCGTTGATGACATAAACAGGTCCAGATTGATGCCCGTAGTACCGGAAGCCAGACCGTGATGATAAGTATCCAGGTAATCGGGCCCACATTTAAAGGACTGAACATGTAAGCCACGGTTATGCAGAGCTCGCAGCAATCCCAGAGTTACCGTAGTTTTGCCCTGGTGACTTGCCGGTGCTGCTATCATTATTTGTGGTTTTTTACTTTTCAATCTTTTTTTATTCTTTTGTACAAAAATAATTGCCATCTTTCCTCTTCTACTCCGGCGCAATGCATTTCATGTCGGGCCAAAATGAAGAATAGATCAGACAGCCGGTTGATGTAGGCAGCGATATAATCTTCTACACATTCAGGGTCTTCCCTGGCCAAGGTTACCAAACGTCGTTCTGCCCGGCGCATTTGGGTACGTATCATGTGACAAATGGCTGATATTTCATTGCCGCCAGGAAGTAAAAAATAATCGGAAGGTTCAGTGATTTCTGCCTCCAGCTGGTCCATCCATTGCTCGCAAAACTCTGCACCATCCTCAGGCTTAGGGTTTTTGTTTGCCTTATTAGAGTCTGAAGGTCGGGCCAGGTGCGACATCATATCCATCAGGTCTTTCTGGATGCGGTGCAAGTTGGCCTGCCAGGAGTGCTTAGAGCCAAGCTTTACCCGTAAATACCCAATAGTAGAATTGGCTTCATCAATATCACCATTACATTCTATTCGGGCCGAATCTTTAAATTCGCGTTTTCCACCGTAAACTCCGGTTTTACCCTGGTCACCTTTACGTGTGTATATTTTCATAATCGGTTTGATTTAATATATTTCCCCAAATAATTAATTAAATTAAATTTCTTTTGTAAAAACAGAGGCTATCCTAAGAAAAAGAATCTATGCAGAACCTTTTAATATTTATGGATAGCCTCATAATGCCTTAGAAATTTAGACTGTACCTCAACATATAGTTACGTCCCATCAGATTAAAACCTCTCTTTTCGTAGTAGTTTTCATCAGTGATATTGCCGACCAGAACAGTAAATTTACTGGTACCTATTGTAACTGATGTAGTAAGATCTAAAGTCATAAATGCAGGATATTGTATGTCTGCGTAGTCTCCGGCTACATTATCCGAACTTAAATAGTAGGACCAATCAGTATCGAATCGCTGTCCTACATAACGGCCGGTGAGATGGGCACTTAGCCAAGACATATCAAAGCTTACCCCATAGTTGAGATTAAGGTTAGCCACATTATGCATATTTAGGGTAAGCGGTTCTGGTTGCCTGAATATTTCCCGGATTTCTTCTGCTTTCAAAATGTAAACTCCATTAGCAAATAAATTTACTCCAAAAGGAAGAATATAGCTGAGATCAAATTCCAAACCATTTAAGTTTGTTTGGTCTGAATTAGCATAAGTATTAAAATTTCTAATGACAGCACCTGATTCCGAGAGCCGACCGGGGAATTGAATCACGTTATTTACAATATTATTCTGTATGCGTGTGTAGAAAAATGTAATATCGAATGATAAGGGATTTTCTTCGCCGGAATAACGTATACCGATATCAAAGGTTTGACTTTGCTGATTCTCCAGATCGGGATTTCCTGACCATACGTTCACTGTATCAGAGCCATCATTGTTGTTTTGATCAACTTGCCTTTCATCATATCCTGCAATTTCAAAAGCACCTACCGGGGTAAACGCAGTACCAAAAGTGGAATGTAAAAACAAGTTATTGGCAAAATTGAAGTTGATGCCAAGGCTTGGATTGATGGTATTATTAGTTTCTGAACGTGAAGGAAATTGATCGGTGCCTGTGATGTTAAAGGCAATAATTTCATTCCTGATGCCGGCGGTAGCATTTAACCTGTTATTTAGGAAATTTAGCTCTCCTTGGACGTAAATACCGGTATTCCTTTGTGTGAAATTTGGACTTTGGGCACGAACCGGATTAACTATTCCTCGATCATTAAAGCGGAGGTCATTTTGTTTTATTTGGTTAAAATCTATACCGGCCGTGAAGAAATGATTACCGATTTGCTGTCTGTCCATCACTTGAGCACCTATCCAATCTAATTGGTCATCACCATTCTTGAAGGAAGTCCGAACTGTGGTGGAATCATTAACCCGTAACCGGTATCGAGTTGTCTGTTCTCTGGCAGCAAAGAGCTTGGCTGTTATTTCATTTTTTTCTCCAATTCTTCCATTAATTATTAAATCTCCACCCTCTCGCTCGATGTCTTTCAAGCTAGGACGTTGATTGCCATCTTCAATGTTGCCCGGCGAATTCACATCTTCGGCATAAAAACGATCCACTTTAGCATCTACCCGCCATTGATCATTGATGTCATAACCTATACGAAAAGCTCCTGAATATTTATTATACGTTGTATTGGGCCTGATTTTGCCATCTCCCCTGGCATCGTCGATATCAATTTCTTGTTTGCCATTGTCTGTCCAGATAATACGAGTGGCCTGGTCAGAATCAAATAAATTCCTGAAAAGATTACCGTCACCTATTCGAAAATCTTTGGCCTGGGTATAACTGTTAAAGGTAAGATCGAAATCAAGATTTTGACTGATGTTTCCACCGGCAGAAAATCCACCTTCTGCACGCCCAAAGTTACCCAGAGCCCCATATACACGTCCGGTTATATCGCCATCTGTTTTTTTGGTTATCAAATTAACTACTCCTCCCATGGCTTGTGCACCATAAAGTGCCGATGCCGGACCTTTTAATACCTCAATCCTTTCTACATTATTCATGTCGATGGTGGCCAGGTTAGTGGCGCCTGCCGGGCGGCCATCGATCAGCAACAAAGTACGTTGGTTGATACCAGAAAATTGAGGCCTGAATCCTCTGATACCAATCCCGGAAAGTAATCCAGGATATTGGATTACATCTACAGCAGCATCCTTTTTCAGTACATCGGTAATGTCTGTTGCTATCATATTTTCAATATCCTTTTTAGAAATAACGTGTACTTTTTGTGGTACATTTTCCATATCCCGGGCCGAACGGGTAGCCGTGATTACCAGATCATTCAATTGTCTTACATCTTCGTTTAATTTAATTTTAAGATACTCCGATGCTTCACTGACATTGACTTCTTTGCTGGTGTATCCGTGGAACGAAATAAGCAAAGTAGCAGGATATTGGTTAATTTTTAAGATGAATTCACCTTTTAAGTTGGTTATGGTACCAGTGTTGCTTCCTTTTATCTGGACCGCTGATCCTGACAAGGGTTGATCGTTTTCTCCCATTACCAGCCCTTGCACGGTTGCCTGTTGGGCCGATGCATGCCAGGCATAAGTTAATATACCAAGCATAATACAGAATACTCGTAAATTGTTGTTAGCTTTTTTCATTAATAAAAAATGTTTAATTAGTTAAAAACAACTGGATAATATGACAAAATTATCTATTTAAAGGGCCCCTAGATTTTTGTCTTTATCGTGCCAGTATATCACGATAATATTATTTAAATGAATAAAAAGGCGGTTTTAGTCGCAATTCATATTTTTTTATTTGTTTCATTATTTTCGGTTTTAGTTAACATTTATTAAGTTTTTTTATTAAGTTTTCTATATTGGTGAATTCCTCAGCAATATCGTCGCGATAAAGTTTCCACTTTACAGCATGTTTTGTTTCTTCAATGGTGCATTTTAATGGTGCATCTTGGTTCACCAAATAGCCAGCTCTTTGCAATGCCCTCTTAGTCCAGTAATTATGGAATTGTCCGCCACTAAGAGCAATTTGTTTATCATGTTCAGATTGGTGTAACTTAAAAGTGCCGGCATACCGGTCAAATTCCAGCCCCGCTTTTTGAAAAGCCGATTCAAAGGTTCCTTGCAGTATCAGGTCTTCCGGGGCACCAGATACGATGGTTTTATCCGGCATCATCAACCAGATCAAGTCGGCGGCCTGCAATGCAAGGTCCAATTCGTGGGTGGAAAGTAAGATGGCTTTACCGGTACTGCGTGCCATGTTACGTAACAATCTTAGTATTTTTACTCGGTTGGGTAAATCGAGATGGGCAGTTGGCTCGTCTAAAATGATCAGTGGGGTATCCTGTACCAGGGCACGGGTGATCATTACTTTCTGTTTTTCCCCATCACTTAATTGATTGCTCTGTTTTTGCAAAAAAGGAGCTACCCCGGTAAGCCGGATGGCATTCCTGATTACTTTTTTGTCTTGCTCTCGCAACTGGCCAAACCAGTTGAGGTAAGGGTACCGCCCCAGAGTAATGATGCTATAAACACTTAAATTGTCGGCCTGAAGCTTTTCTGTCAACACCAGGCTCATTTGTTTCGACAGGCTCTTCTTGTGATAATGATTTATTGATTTTCCCTGTAAAAAGACTTCACCGGAGAGGGCTGGCTGTAAACCTGCCAGCGTACGCATAAGGGTTGATTTTCCGGCTCCGTTGGGCCCCAGCAGGCAAACCAACTCGCCAGGGTTCAAAGTTAAATTTAAATGACCGCATATTACCTTTACATTGTTTCTTTGCTTGTAACCAATGGTCAAGCCCCTGGTAGTAATTACTCGCGCTGTTTCCGTGGGGAAGCTAGTTGTGGCCATGGGTGGTTCGATATTTTTTTTAAGTGTTTGCATATTTTTAAAAAGCAGCTTTCAGGTTTCTATTTTTTAAGATTACCCATAGTACGATGGGAGAACCAATCAGGGCAGTTACAGAGTTGATGGGTAATGTAGTTTGGCTTCCAGGTAACTGTGCAATGATATCACAGAACAACATTAATGCAGCGCCGATCAGGCAGCTGACGGGAATCAAGACCCGGTGGTCGGAGGTATTGAAGATAGAACGGCTTAGGTGCGGTACAGCGATTCCAATGAAACCGATGGGGCCACAAAACCCGGTGACAGCACCCGCCATTAAACTGGTGGACGTAATGATCAATATTTTTACCCCAAGGATACCAAGCCCCATACTACGGGCATAATTTTCTCCCAGCAACAATAAATTCAGAAATTTGGAACTGATAAAGGTGAGCAAAGTACCAATCAGAACTGTTATGCATAGAACCTTCAAATGTTGATTGGTAACTCCTGACAAACTACCGAAGGTCCAGATCAGGTAATCTTGTATTTGTTCAGGGCCACTGAAATACTGCCACACGCTCACCACGGCAATGGTGATATTGGCCAACATGATGCCCACGATCAGTAATACAATATTGTCAGTGATACGCAGGGAAATGGCAATAATGATCAGAAAAATCAAAGCTGAACCTGCAGTTGAAGCAAGTACTACCAGCCAGCTGCCGGTAATTCCCAGTTGCTGGATAGTATAGCTGGTGGTAACCACTCCTGAACTCAACATAACTACAGCAACACCCAGGCTGGCCCCGGCTGTAATTCCCAACACGGAAGGTCCTGCCAATGGATTGCGGAAGAGTGTTTGCATTTGCAGACCGCTTAAAGAAAGTGCCAAGCCGGCCAATATCGCAGTAAATGCTTTGGGTAATCGAATACTTTCTACAATTTTTTGCCATGCCATGTTGTCCGAGCCTTTACCTACCAGTATATTGACTATTTCGGCAAATGGAATACTGACTGAACCGAGGGCTAAGTCAAGTATAAAGAACAGAATAACCGCTACAAGCAATGATATCAATAGCGCAACCCTTGGAAAAAGGGCTGGCAGTTCAATTTCCTGTTTGGCGTTTTCGAGTGTAGCAGTTTTATTCATCATCAATTTAATATTTTGTAAAAAAATAATTCATGATCAGGCAAAATATCGGGATGCATCCAGGTACAAACCAGGTGCCTCTGTGGGGCAGGTTACTAAGAATTATGGTTTTATCTGATAAATTCTGGGTCAACATCTTCAACGAATCAAAAGTAGCTGCCAACTGGTTGTAAAATGCATTGGCTTGTCTTCCCTTATGGGTCAGGATAGTAGCTACTTTAAGCCACTCTGCCCGGCCCAATATCGACAGTTCCTGCCATTCAGCATTATAAATTACGGGAATACGTGCTTCTTTCAATAGGATGTAGGATTGATATTGTATCTTCGGATACCCAACAGCCATCACCAGATCAGGTTGTAAATTTATTACCTGCTCCAGGTTGAGGTTGGTATCACGACCTACTTCCTCTACTTTTCCTTCAGCCACTGCCTGGCGCAAAGTCTCGTTCCAAAAATAGTTAGTACTGGAAAGTGTGGTAATAGCAGATAGCTGGTTTATGGCATCAAAAAGCCCTAAATGGGTGGTGGACATCAATACTGCTTTATTGACTGGCGTATGAATCACCTGGTAGCTCTGGAATTGTTCGGGTATATTGAACTCCTTACTGAGCAAAATGTAATGAGTGGTATCTTTTCTCTTTTGATAATGATTATGAGTATGGAGGATTTCAAATTCAGAATGGTATTCAAAAGTGAATCCAATGGCATGGTTTACAACCATGGTTTCCTGTCCTGTTGTTTTAACCTGAGGAGCGCGTTTATTTGATAGATCTTCTGGTATTTCCTGTTTGCAGCAATTGCAGCATACCGAAAATATGAGCATAAAATATGCCCACCTTAAGCACGGGTAAAGTCGTTTTGTTATCATAAGCTTTTGTTGCTTTTGACCCGAAAGCAATTAAAGTTAAGTAAACGACTAAGGCAGGTCTTCTGACTTTCCCGTTCTTTGGCTGCCTTCCCGCTCGTTCTAATAATTATTAGTACACGAACAGTGGCGAAGGAGTTTGCCAAGAAACTGAGGCTGCAAAAGCAACCACAGGATTACAGCAGCGGGCACTGTTCCGGATTTTCACCGGATTCCCTATTAACGTGAATTGCTAAAAAGCAAAGCACGACCCTAATCGACAGCAAAAGTAAAGAAATAGCAATAATTATACTAACCATTGTTATGAAAATAATTAAAAAAGAGGTAAGAGTAATTTTTAGCGAATATGAGAAAGCCCAACCATTGTTCTGGGGCCGGTTCCGGAAATAGGACTACCGGCAATTTACTTGTTGATGCCATTCATTGATTTAAAAGGAGCAGAGGATTGGCAGCAGGCGATTGAGTATAATGCCCGGAGGATCAGGAAGGAAGTAGGGAAGGTGGTAAGGGGGGATGCTAAATCTGTAAAGTAAAATGTGACCCGTCTTCAAATCCGCTGTCTATGCAATATTTACAAACCTCTGATATTAATAATTTCCCTAAGCATTGTCCTTGAAGGTCAGGTGTGATTCCAACGTCATAAATAAAGGCAACTGGTATAGCACCATAGTATCTGTGAAAAACTTAAATTGTCAAACCGCCAAGTATTTTTCCATTTTCCTTCACAATAAACACAAAAAAAATGGCACTACACTTTAAACGAAGCACAATACTTCATTTAACCACTGCCCGCCCGCTAACTCTAAGCCCATGTTATAGGTTGTAAATTGTAAGGCTATTATATTATTGCCCTTTACCTACCTTTATATTCATACAATTTTACCTTATTTAGGTTTATCCCTCACAACTCACACATTGTACCAAATTTTGTACTACCGTTTCTTTTGAAATACTTTGACTTCTTTGATAATAGAGTGTTTTTATGCCTAACTTCCAAGCTTCTATCAATAGTTTATTTACATCTTTTACCGCTAAATTATGGGGAATATTGATGTTCAGGCTTTGGGATTGGTCAATGAACGCTTGTCGGATTGAAGCTTGTTGTATTATTTCTAACTGACTAATTTCTTTAAATGTTTTAAAAACAGCTTTTTCTTGCTCTGTTAATTCATCTAAATGCTGTACACTTCCCTGATTGAGCATAATGCTTCGCCAGGTTTCTTCGTTATCCATTTCTTTTTCTTCTAATAATGCCTTCAGGTATTTATTTTTTCGGATAAAATTACCTTTGGATAATCCAGCTTTGAAATAATTACTGCTAAAAGGCTCTATTCCAGGGGAGGTTTGCCCTAAAATAGCTGAAGAAGATGTTGTGGGTGCAATTGCCATTACAGTAGTGTTTCTAATGCCGTAACCTTTTAACAATTCGGGTTCTCCAAATATTTCAGCCAATCTTTCACTTGCAATATCAGCCTCAGAACGAATATGTTTAAAAATTTTACTTGTCAATTGTTTGGCTTCAAAACCTTCAAACGGAATCATATTCTTTTGTAAATAAGAATGCCAGCCCATTACTCCCAAGCCAATTGATCTATGTCTTTTAGCAAAAGAGTTGGCAGATTTGAGATAATAATTACCTTCCGTTTTGTTGACAAATTCTTGCAAAACGGCATCTAAAAAGAATATGGCTGTTTGTACGGCATCTGTATCTTTCCACTGATCATAGAGCTCGAGGTTCATTGAAGATAGGCAACAGATAAACGATTCGTCAAAATTAGATGGAAGCATTATTTCTGAACACAGATTACTTGCATTGATGCGCATATTAAGGTCTTTATAAACCTGTGGTTTGTTTCGATTTACATTGTCTGAAAACAGGATATAGGGCATTCCTTTTTGCTGCCTTGACTCTAAAACTCTTGCCCAAAATTTGCGTTTTTCCATATCTCCATCTATCATTTCCTGCATCCAATAATCAGGAACGCACACACCAAAAAATAAATTTTGAAGAGGACTGCCAATATCTTTTATATTTAGAAACTCTGCAATATCAGGATGGTCAATGTCTAAATAAGCCGCAAATGCACCTCTTCTTACCCCACCTTGTGAGATTGTGTCCATTGCCGTGTCAAACAATTTCATAAATGAAACTGCTCCGCTACTTTGTCCATTATCTGTTACCGAAGTTCCTCTACCACGCAGTTCTCCAAAATATCCAGATGTTCCGCCTCCAATTTTGGTCTGCATAATCACTTCTCCTAATTTGTGTGTAATCCCTTCAATATAATCGGGAACGTGGACATTAAAACATGAAATTGGTAAACCTCTTTCAGTACCCATATTTGCCCAAATCGGTGAACTTAAACTCATCCAACCGTTTACAATAATTTCAATGAATTTTTCTTTCATTTCGGGTCGGTAAAGTTGTTTGCTTGCTGCCGTAGCGATACGATCAATAGCACCTTTTACGCTTTCTCCTTTTAATAGATAACCTCTGTTTAAAATTTGCTCACTTTCATCGTTGAGCCACCATATTTTACTCATAAGACTTTCGTTTTATTATTATTTTCATCAATTGCTACGAATGTAAAAACTCCTGAAATAAATTTTTTTGGGGTTTATTTTAGTACATTTTCTACTGAAATAAATCTACTTTTAATTTTAAGATGGTCGTTACTATCTTAATTAATGACTTCTACTACTAATTCCACAATAGTTCCTGCAGGAATTGTTCTTTAAAATCAATTTTATCCTAAGAAATAGTTACTATTTTTTTTCGGCTGAAAAGAGTTGCAGCAATAAAAGCTGCTTCGTCCATTATATTAATAGCAGTTCCCCCAAACAAGTATCGTAATGGTTAGTCTTATTAGGAGAATAACTTTAAAATTTTTAGTTTTTGATTTAGCTATTCACGCCTTTAATTCGCTTGTCATATCTTGTGATTTTTAAAATAAATCTTCCGCGTGAATACTTTTGTCGTGCTTTGAATACGCTGTTGGTCGTTTAGCAAAAAAATCATCCAATTCATTAGCAAAAACATCTTCATCAAACCATTTCATTGGGCTGTATTGCTCTGCTGAAATATTAAATAGTTTTTTTATTCCGATTTTTTGCAGGGAATTATCTACACGGTATCTCATAAAGTTGAGCATATCTTCTTTTGTGAAGAAATCCAATTCGCCTTCTTCATAAATCCAATCTAAAAGCTCTGATTCATAGTTAATATACTTTTTGACTTCTTCAACCATTCTATTTTTTACAGTCTCTGTTAAATTGCCTTCACTTTCCAATTTGTTAAGTAGATAAATTCCCGCATCAGCGTGGTTTTGTTCATCAATAGAAGTCCAAGCAATAATATTTGAAGTGTTTTTTAAGTAGCCTTTAAATCTGGTAAAGGATAGAACATTTGCAAATTGTGAAAATAGTGATGAGTTTTCGATTACGATTGCAAAGAAGAGCAGTTTTGAGACCACATCGGTATCTGCATACAAACTGTTTTCTATTAGTTCTAATTTCTTTTTGAATACAGGAATATCTACAAGATTTTCAAAGTCTTTGTTATAACCCAATACTTCCAATAATCTTGCATAAGCTTCACCGTGCCTTACTTCACATTCAGCGAAAGTTGCACCAAGATTATTAAATTCCGGTTTTGGGAAATGGCTGTATAAATCTCCCCAAAAGCGCTTAACGCCAATTTCTACTTGGGCAATGCTAAGCAGACTTCTCTTCACTATTTCTTGTTCTAATTCTGT
The DNA here is from genome assembly GCA_964592475.1 of uncultured Roseivirgaceae bacterium. GTDB lineage: Bacteria > Bacteroidota > Bacteroidia > Cytophagales > Cyclobacteriaceae > CAZQEZ01. The sequence continues at coordinate 800 of CAZQEZ010000087.1, read as the reverse complement.
TAAGTTGGATTTGAAATCTTGAATGTCAGCCGTAAAATCGATTTCTTTATGAACCCAAAATGAAGCGTTCATACTATCCACGAATTGCATAATTTCGGGGTATTCAAAAGGTTTATAATTTAATCGTTTGTCAAAAATGCCCATTGTATGGAAGTTTTAAAAATTAAACAATGGCACAAAAAAGGAAGGAAAAAAGATATGGAATCACCTCTTTCTGAACTTCGTTTTTTATGCGAAAACAAAATTCAAATATGATTTGGCAGGTAATCTGACTTACGGTTTTATTTACCGTTTACAGTTGCGCAACAGCTTGGGATTTTCACCCAATTCCCCTGTTATCTGTCTTTAAAAAAACAAGACAGCCAAAACAATATTTATCTTAATGCAAAGATAAATAAAATAAGATAAAAAAATCAAATTTATAGTTTTAGTTATCAATAATAATCTGTTGATATACTTGTCATCTATTGGAAGATGTGGAGAGTATGTCTTTTGATGAATTGATAAAGAAAGTTGTTAGCTTGTATTCCTTCATAGCCAATAACGATTTGCAGCTACCCGAAGGTGGCAATTTTTATCACCAATGTTGATGCGGTATGTCTAATGCAGTTACTGCTAAGGCATAGCTCACACATGTAGCCACATGTAGCCCCAAATCTTTTGGATATCTGAATAATTTACTATAATAGCATTCCCATAAGGCAAATAGAAGGAACACTTAATTAAGAGTTTTTTCTATTGAAATGTTGTGATTCATGAAAAAAGAAAACATTAAGATTGGCCGCTGCTAGTTTTCATGT
>CAZQEZ010000086.1:0-18462 GCA_964592475.1 uncultured Roseivirgaceae bacterium | reverse complement strand
ATTTGATGTTCTTCATTTTCATTCTTTTGGTCTTTTCTCTTAATAGATGCTTTAAATCATTAGATAGTTGCATCCTCATTGGTTTTTAAAATTGTAGCAAATAAAATGTTGAATTCAAAGGAGTATAAGAGTATAAGAAGGATCCAAATGGTGGTTTAAGGGCTTCTCAATTGATTTAATAGTTGTGATTGACTAAAAAATTGCTCCTGGAAATCGTAGATTTATTAAATAAAAAGAAGCCAACATTCGAGAAAAAATGAACCTTTCTTATCATTCATTAGTAGCATGCTCGAAAATGAAAATTACTGGAATTTATTCAAAAGAGCGTATTTGATTGGGTCTAAAATAAAACAGCAAAAATAACAAGCGATGTTAATGATTGCTTTTTACTTTATCGGTTTGATACTTTTGTGGAGCATACAAAAACCCAAAAGCTTCAGCACCGTTCTTGGTATGCACTGCGTGATGTTTGTAATGAGCATTCATTATTCTTTTCATATATTTACTTTTAGGCTTATATTTTACTTTTATCCTCCTATGTACAATAATGTCATGAAAAATAATGTAAAACGCTCCATAAGCAGCTACGCCGATTCCAATGAAAAGTAAAAAGTTGAATTGAGTTAATGACCCAGCTAAAATTAGTGCTATTGAAGGTATACTAAATACAACAGCAAAAAGATCGTTTTTTTCCAATGTATGATTATGCACCTTGTGATGAGATCTATGCCATGACCATAAAATTCCGTGCATGATATATTTATGAGTAAACCAAGCTACAAATTCCATAAAGAAAAATGCCCCTATCACTAATAAAATATTAATAACAATATTCAACATGCTGTAGTTATTGCTAGTAAGTTAATAATTTATCCCTAACCTCCTCCATCAACCACATGGGAGTACTGGTAGCACCACATATTCCCACGGTCTGGTCTTTAGCGAACCATCCACTATTTAATTCTTCTTTGCGCGATATAAAGTAGGTATCAGGGTTTCGCTCTTTGCATACATTATAAAGAACTTTTCCATTAGATGATTTGGTTCCTGAAACAAAAATAATTTTATCAAACTTGCCGGCAAAATCTCTTAATTCTTTGTCTCTATTAGAAACCTGTCGACATATGGTATCATTCGCATTTACTTTTTTACCAGCATTTTTTAAGTTTTCAGCTATTTTATAAAAGTTATCCATGCTTTTAGTAGTTTGACTAAACAAGGTAATCTCGTCAGGCATCTTATCTATTTCAAGCTCATTTAATTCTGTAAAAACTGTGGCTTCGTTTTGTGTTTGGCCTAGCAAACCTACTACCTCTGCATGGCCATGTTTGCCATATATGTATATTTGATCCTTTTTATCGTGAGATTTTTTAATTCTATTTTGCAATTTCAACACTACAGGACAAGAAGCATCTATAAGCTCAAGATTATTTTCAATTGCTGTTTGATAAGTAGATGGTGGTTCTCCGTGGGCTCTTATTAGCACTTTTTCGCCATGCAAATCTTTTAAGTTTTCGTGCGAGATAATTTTCAAGCCTTTATTCTCCAGCCGGTTTACTTCCTCATCATTATGCACAATATCTCCAAGGCAATAAAGGCGACCGTGCTCATCCAATATATCTTCTGCCATCTCAATGGCGTAAACTACACCAAAACAAAAGCCAGAATTATTATCGATATTTACCTTTAGATTCAACATGTTACACAAACACTAATTTCATTATTTATGTTTTTGCTTTTTAATTTTATTCCTTAAAAATTCATATATAGTAATGTTCATTAACAACAACAACAAACTATAAATAAAATCTTCGACAGGAATTGTTCCAATCCTAATTGAAAAGTTTTCTGAATTATTATACCAAACTACAGGCAACGAAGTAAGCACCCCATTAACTATTACAAAAGGTATTAAATGGACCAAATAAGCCTGAAAAAATTTTCCTAAATATTTGTACCTGAATAATAGCCAATGAAGTATTATAAAAAGCCCTGAAAACAGAAAATTGTAAAATGTATAGACTTGATTATTAAATACAACAGCTATTATAATTATCAAAATTGCCAGTGGCAAAGTAATAAATCTCGCGAAAGTTTGAAATATATCTTTTTTAAGGTAAGCATTGAGCGATTCGTATATAAAAACACATGCATAAGGAACGGTAATAAAAAAAAGCCACTCCTCCAGCGGTAATTCTAATATCCAAATGCCCACCAAATATTCCGGATTGAAGCCCCAAATTTCCGCTTTGGTAAAGTAATGATCCCAGATAATGAAGAAAATGAGGGTAATGAAAATGGCAGGAAAAAGAAATTTCCATTTTTTCCAAAACTGAACCTTCTTGTCAAAAGAAAGAGCCAATGGAATAACGATGGTGAAAATGTTTAGCAGGAGATAGGTATACATTTACAAAGCATTAAATCTATATCGAAAATAAGAAGTCATTAACATCATATACTTGTTAAAGTTAGGTACGCGCACTCTTCTCTCCATTAATTTATGAACAGAGGTTTTCTTAATTTTTTTAAATAAATTAAGATAGTAAATATAAGCAAGATAAACTCCTAATCTAGCACCTTTGGGCAAATTTATAATTCCTTGATGAGCCTTGGCAAAGTCATTTTCTATGTCTGCATATATAGCATTTTTATCATCTGAGGTGATGTTTTCCAAATTCACTTTAGGAAAATAAATTCTTCCTCTTTGTTGATAATCATCTTTTATATCCCGAAGAAAATTTACCTTTTGAAATGCAGAACCCAAATGCCGGGCCGGTTGCTTCAAGCGCTGGTACATTTTGTTATTGCCTTCGCAAAATATTCTTAAACACATAAGCCCCACTACTTCTGCCGAACCATAAATGTATTTTTCATAATCTAATTGTCCAAAGGTTTTTCGCTCCAAGTCCATCTCCATACTATATAGAAAAGCTTCAATTAATTCTTCTTCAATTTTATACTGGTTAACTACTAACTGAAACGCGTGTAAAACAGGGTTAAAGCTTATTTTTTCATTAATTGCAATATAAGTTTCTGATTTAAACTTGCTTAAAAGTGCCTTTTTATCATAATCATGAAAAGTGTCCACTATTTCATCAGCAAAGCGCACAAAACCATAAATAGCATAAATAGCAAAATGAAATTTTTCATCAAGCGTTTTAATACCTAAACTAAAACTAGTGCTGTAATTATTAGTGATTAGTTTGCTGCATTCAAAGGTAGTACGGTCATAAAGCTCCTTCATGAAATTTATATCAAGGTTTAAATTCTTTGGCAACCTGGTCAGCTACTACAATACCTGAAATAAGAGATGGTGGCACACCAGGACCTGGAACTGTTAACTGTCCGGTAAAAAACAAGTTCTTAATTTTTTTACTTTTTAACGATGGTTTTAAGATCGCGGTTTGTTTTAAGGTATTAGCCAATCCATAAGCATTTCCTTTGTAGGCATGATAATCTTCAATGAAATTACTATGCGCATAACTTTTTTTATAAACCACGTGACTTCTTATATCTTGTTGAGTTAGGCTTTCCAGCCTATCTAATACTATATTAAAATATTTTTCCCTAATGGCCTCATTATCACCTTGCAATCCCGGTGCAGTAGGTATTAATATGAAAACATTTTCACAACCTTCCGGAGCTGCAGTTGTATCAGTTTTAGAAGTAACCGAAACATAAAACAAAGGTTTGCTAGGCCACTCCTTCGTATCATAAATTTCTTCGGCGTGCTTTTTAAAGTCTTCATCAAAAAATAAATTATGATGCAAGAGATTTTTAAGCTTTTTATTAACTCCTAAATAATACAAAATGGAAGAGGGAGCCATTGTACGATTCTCCCAATATTGCTCAGAATAATTTCTTTTATTTTCAGGCATTAAAGTTTCTAGATGATGATAATCAGCTCCACCTACCACTATATCTGTGTCAAATTGATCGCCGGATTTTGTTTTTACTTTTTTAATAGCCCCATTTATCATAGGAAAATCTATAACTTCATGATTCAGTTTTATTTCAACGCCTTTTTCCCTGGCTAATTTTACCATGCCTTCTACTATTTTGTGCATGCCACCCGTGGGATAATAAGTGCCTAATCCCATATCGGCATAATTCATAAAGCTGTAAAGTGCAGGAGTTTTTTGTGGCGTGGCTCCAAGAAAAAGAACCGGGAATTCCATTAGCTTAACTAATTTGGGATGCTTGAAAAATTTAGCTACATGTTTACTAATGGAGGTAAAAAGATCTAACCGTACCATATCATAAAGCAGCTTTAAGCTAGTAAATTCAAAAATGGAGCGACCTGGCTTATACACCAATTCGTTAATTCCTACTTGATATTTATAACTGGCTTGTTCTAAAAATTGGGCCAGTTTTTTACCACTACCAGGCTCTATGCTTTCAAATGCTTCATGTAAAGCCTGTTTGCCTGCTGGCAAATCAAGAAAATCATTTTCAGCAAAATAAACTCGGTAAGAAGGATCTAACCTTTTAAGTTCATAATAGTCAGATAATTTTTTACCAAAGCGTTTAAAGTAGTTTTCAAACACATCGGGCATCCAATACCAACTTGGGCCCATGTCGAAGGTGTAACCTTCAGCTTCAAATTTTCTAGCCCTGCCTCCCGGGATATTATTTTTCTCTAAAATAGTTACTTGATATCCTTTGTCTGCAAGATTGGTGGCTACAGAAAGACCAGCAAAACCAGCCCCTATAACAATTACTTTTTTTGACATCCTTAAAAGCTAAATGCTAAAATTTAGAATAATTTTTTAACTTATCTTTAAGTTCTTTTCGGGCAATATGGATGCGATTTTTTACAGTACCAATAGGAATCTGCAGTTTTTCAGCGATTTCATGATATTTAAATCCTCTAAAATGCATCATGAAAGGTACTCTATAAGCATCATCTAGCTTTTTGATGGCTTTATTGATATCCTTCATGGCAAAACTAGAATACGCTAAATTCTCAGATATATTTTCTGAAGAATTTATATAATGTAAATTTTCAGTGGTATCAATAAATGTGTTTCTTCTTACCATTCGTTGATAGTTGGTAATGAAGGTATTCTTCATGATCGTATAAAGCCATGCCTTTAAATTAGTACCATCAGTAAATTTTTCACGATTGGTAAATGCTTTTAGCACAGTTTCCTGCAAAAGGTCGTTTGCAGCTTCATCATCTTTAGTTAGCCTCAAAGCAAATGGCTTTAAAGAAGAAGAAATTTTATTTAATGAATACCCAAATTCTAAAGCGGTCATAATAAAGAGTTTTATAAGGTCAGTAAATTTTGTTTAAGCAAATCTATAATATATTAAACGTAATTCAAAAAATATGTTTAAGTTTTTTATAAATAAATTAAACATAATTACAAAAATCTTTGGATTTGTTCAATAAACAACCAGTTATCGGCCCCAGAGCAACATCTGATGCAAGAAAAATAGTAAAGAAAATACAGGATAGAATAATTTTCAACTCGGAATAACTTTAATCTCTCAAACTGATTGTATCAACACTTATTCTGTACGTAGATTAATAGACAGGGTTGCGATAATAGATAATCATTTTATCAAAAACTCAGCCTGAGTGCTATGAAACTTAAAATAATAGGATGAAGTATTCAAAATTTTCATAAAAAAGGTGATTAGTTTATAACGCCAATCACCCGTAAAAATAATAAAAATTTTAAATTTAAGCGTCCACTTCAATTTCTTCAATTACTGATACTAAATCTTCTAATTTATTCAGAAAATGAACATTTCCAGGCTCTGTCAAATCTTGCCCAATTACCTGAAAGCCGGTTAATAATATATCTGATTCTGGAAAAGCTTCCGAAAGTTGATTAATATAACCCTGAATTCTATCCTGACTCGGAGAATTAGTAATTACTGAAAACATGAATTCTGGCTTGTGCTTATTATAAATTTCTTTTAAATCACTCAATGGCATCGATTGACCTAAGTAGATGGTCTTATTTTTGCGCGCTTTGATCAGATAATTAGCAAACAGTAAACTTATTTCATGTAACTCACCGTCGGGTAGAAACAGCATAAATTTTTTGGCCGTATCGCTATAATCCTCAAATTGACCATCAATAGCAACCAGTAATTTTTGCCTTACCAGATTTGTAATGAAATGTTCATGGGCGGGATTAATAGCTCCTGTCTGCCACAAAACGCCAATTCTATGTAAGAAAGGAAATATTATATTGACCATGGTACGTTCAAATCCTAACTGCAAAATATTGGTGCCCATGATTTTTTCAAACCTATTTTCATTTAACTCTACCATAGAAATAGTGAGCGCATGGATTTGCTCTGAATAGGTGAGTTTTTTCTCGGTAATTTTATAAACCTCATCAGCTATATCATTTTCAGACATTTTTGCTATTTTAGAGATTTTATGCCCATTATTTTTAAGTAAAGAAATATTGAGAACCAGCTTCAAATCTTCATCACTATAATATCTTATATTTGTATCTGTTCGTTTAGGTTTTATAAAACTATACCTCTGCTCCCAGATACGCAAAGTATGAGCTTTAATACCTGACAAATGCTCTAAATCTTTAATGGAATATACGCACACTTCGTTTCTTTTTTTATGTAAACAATAAAGTAGTTATGAATTTGCCACACATGAATTAAACATTAAACATATTGCTTTAGCAAATGTACGATAAAAAGTTTAACTTTTCAACTAAAAGATTAAACAATATAATTATTCACACAACAGCTTTTTAGAATCAAATGTTTCAATTTCTTAATCAAACTTAATAAAATGTGCTAGTAATAAATTGATAATAACCAGCTAATCTGGCTCATGTGGGATATTTACACAGAAAGAAGTTAAACAGGCTTCACTTTATAAATTTCAGATAGCTTTTCAACCACGTAAGAAACTTCTTCCTGATTATTATATCTACTAAAGGAGAATCTAACCGCTCCTCTACTAGGGTCAGCATTTAAGGCCGATAAAACATGTGAGGCTACATTAGTTCCGCTAGAGCAAGCACTACCTGCAGATGCTGAAATTTGATTTATATCCAAATTAAAAAGAAGCATGTCATTATCATCGGTGGCAGGCAAATTAACATTTAATACAGTATAAAGGCTACTATTCAAATCTGCACTAAGCCCATTGAACTTTACTCCCTCAATTTTGGCATTAAAAAGTTCAATCATATGTTTTTTTAAATTTTCAATGTAAGCTTTGTGCTCTTCCTGGTGCTCAATAGCTAGTTCTAACGCCTTGCCCATACCTATAATGGCTGCTACATTTTCAGTGCCACCTCTCATATTTCTTTCCTGGGCACCACCAAAATTGAGGGGCGATATTTGAACTTCAGGATTAATGTAAAGCAAACCGATACCTTTGGGTCCATGAAATTTATGCGCTGATCCAGTAGCAAAATCAACCTTTATACCATGAAAGTTATGAATGAAATGACCGATAGTTTGAACCATATCACAATGAAAGTATGCCTTATGGGTCGCGCAAATCTCAGATATAGCAGCAATATCATTGATATTACCTATTTCATTATTGCCATGCATGAGTGAAACGAGTACGTTAGAATATTGCGAAAGCAACCGATCCAATGTTTCGAGATTTAGCACTCCATTCTCGTCAAAATCAAGATAATGAATCTTTATCTTACCAATTTTTTCTAAATATTCAAGTGTATGTAAAACAGCGTGATGCTCTAAAGGAGAAGTAATAGCGTGCTCTATATTATAAGTTTCGACTACTCGCTGAATAGCATGGTTATTTGCCTCGGTGCCTCCACTGGTGAAAAAAATCTCTGCAGGAGCAGCTCCTAATAGTGCAGCAATTTGTTTACGCGATTTTTCAATAGCTGCTTTTACTACTCTTCCATGGGCATGGATAGACGATGGATTGCCATAATTATTTAATAAATAAGGCTTCATTGCCTCAAAAACCTCAGGATCGAGCGCTGTAGTTGCCGCATTGTCAAAATATACTTTCATAACAATTTTTACAAAGATAATATTTTCACCAATAGGCTATTGGCATGTTAATCATTAATTGAGGCTGTCAATAACTCTTTTATATCAGCTATCATCTTTTGAGCCAAATGCTGGGCGGTAGTTTCTGAGTCGGACTCAGCATAAATACGTATAATGGGTTCTGTATTAGATCTGCGAAGATGCACCCATTCCTTACCGAATATTATTTTTATTCCATCTATTGTGGTAATAGGGTGTTGGGAGTACTTTAGTTTTATTTTCTTAAAAAGATCATCAATTTCAACACCCTGGTCTAGTTCAATTTTATTTTTAGAAATATAATACTCCGGATAAGAAGCCCTCAATCGCCTCATGCTAAGGCCCGATTTGGCTAAATGTGTGAGAAAAAGTGCTATACCCACTAATGCATCCCGACCATAATGTAATTCTGGATAGATTACCCCACCATTTCCCTCGCCACCGATCACAGCATTATTGTTTTTCATTTCTTGCACCACATTTACTTCTCCCACGGCTGAGAAAAAATAATTGCAACCGTATTTTTCAGTTACATCTTTTAATGCCTGGGTAGAAGACAAATTAGATACAGTACTCCCCTTTTGATGCTGTAATACATAATCAGCAACACTTACCAAGGTATATTCCTCACCAAAGGGAACACCATCTTCACATATAAGAGCAAGCCTATCAACATCGGGATCTACTACGATGCCTAGATTGAACTGTCCCTCTTCCATTTCTTTACTTATTTGCAGCAGATTCTCTGGCAATGGTTCAGGATTATGGGGGAAAATGCCATTGGGTTGGCAATACAATTCCTTGACTTGATTAACTCCCAAAGCTTTTAATAATTGAGGTAGCACTATTCCTCCGGAAGAATTAACGCAATCGATTATCACTTTAAAGTTTTTGTCTTTAATCGCTTCTACATCAACCAGAGACAGGTTTAAGATTTCTTCAATGTGCTTATCAATATAATACTTGTCTTTTAACGCATAGGAGCCGATTTTTTGGTGGGTAGCGTAAGACACTTCTCCACTTTCTGCAATTGCCAATATTTCACTACCTGCATCTGAAGATAAAAATTCACCCTCTTGATTGAGCAATTTTAAAGCATTCCATTGAGCGGGGTTATGACTGGCAGTTATAATTATTCCTCCAGCGGCTTCTTCTGCCGGCACCGCCATTTCTACTGTTGGTGTAGTGGACAAGCCCAGGTCAATTACATCAAAACCCATTCCTTGTAGCGTAGCGCTAACCAGCCGACTTACCATTTCACCTGAAGTTCGAGCATCTCTACCAATTACGATTGTGCGATTGTCACTGTTCTGACTTGCCCATTGGCCGAAAGCTCCCGCGTACTTAACTATGTCTTCCGGGGTAAGGCTTTCCCCTTTAAAACCACCAATGGTACCTCTAATACCAGAAATCGATTTGATTAATGTCATTAAATTGCTAGTTAAAAAAATGTGTAATGTATGCTTATTTATATTTTGAAACTACCTGGTCGACTAGTGAATCATCTTTTTGACAATCGTCCCCATCATCTACTTTTTTGCCACAATACCCACAGGTTCCTCCTTCATTTTTTAAAAATGGACTTTGCGAAGCACATGTACCCTTAAACTTACCGTTCTTTAAAAAAATTAATCGAACTGACATAAATATAAAGAATATGCCTATTAATCCTATGGCTAATAAAAACGTTTCCATCATTGAAAATATTAAAGTGCAAAACTATTTTATATGTTAAATAACTAAAAATATTTTTTAAAGTTCCTGAATTAAAATTTAATGGAGGATATTGTTTTAGAAACAAATGATAAATGGGAAGAACAATTGACTGAAAAGGAAAATCAATTTTTTTGGATCAGAAGTTTTTCTATCTCCTTCAAATGTAGTTTGCCCTCATATAAAGCTCTGCTTATAATCACCGCGAATAAGCCCTGATCCTGAAGTTTTTTTATATCGTCGATAGATCGAACGCCCCCGCTAGCCAATATAGAAAGATTAGGAAATTCTTCTTTAATTCTTTTGTACAAGTCAAAAGAGGGTCCTTCCATAAGTCCATCTCGGGCTACATCGGTTGTTTTTACATATTTTAAACCTTGATTATAGAAATAACGAATATGCTCAAATAGGTTCACATCTGTATTTTTTTGCCAACCCTTTATTACAATGTTGTTACTTAATGTATCTGCTCCAAGGGTAATTTTTTCTCTTCCATAAGAAAGAACCCAATTTGAAAATAAATTTTTATTTAATAAGGCTGTGCTTGCAACAGTAATGTAACTTGCACCAAATTCAAAGGCTTGGGTAATATCGCCATCAGTGTTTATGCCACCTGTAAAGTCGATTTTTAATATAGTATGTCCAGCCAGCATTTCACAGATGTGAAAGTTACGAGGTGACCCCTTCATTGACCCTTCCAAATCAACCAAATGAAGTACTCCCAGACCAGCATCTTCAAATCTTTTAGCTACATCAAGAGGACTACCTGCATATACATGCTCCTTTCCTGCATTTCCTTGCTCCCATTTCACTACTTTGCCTTCTTTTATTGTTAAGGCAGGAATTATCTGAATCATACCTCTATGTTATATTTTTGACAATATCAAAAGTACGGAAATAAAAGATAAATTGCTGAGCAGTTTCTCATTTTTTTTCCATGATTATTAATCTACAATTGTCAGATAATTTTACCATTACAAATTAAATCCGTGGCTTAAAGTATTTGCAAATATTTCATGCTGTAAAATTTAATGTTCGTAATTTTGGTAAAAAATAGTCAATGCAAGAGGAAGAGCACTATCGAGACGACGAAAATGAGGAACTATTTGAGCATTATCGAATATTAGTAGATCACAATCAATCTTTAATAAGAATAGATAAGTTTTTGATGGACAGATTGCCCAATGCTACGCGCAACAAGGTACAAAATGCAATTAGAGATGAATTTATTAAAGTAAATGATGAATTGGTAAAGTCAAATTACAAAGTAAGACCGGATGATGTAATTACCGTTTCGCTCCCCCAGCCTCCGAGAGAAACAGAAGTTGTTTCTGAAAATATTCCCCTCAACATATTATTTGAAGATGAAGACCTGCTAGTAGTAAATAAAGCAGCTGGTATGGTAGTACATCCGGCACACCAAAATTGGAGTGGCACATTAGTTAACGCCCTCACCTATCATTTTCAAAATCTGCCTCACATGCCTGATAATGAAGGCCGTCCTGGTTTAGTACATCGTATAGATAAGGATACGTCAGGACTACTGGTGATTGCAAAATCAGAAAGGGCAATGCAATCCTTAGCCAAGCAATTTTACGATCATAGCATCGAAAGGACTTATTACGCGCTGGTATGGGGTGAAGTAGAGGCTGATGAAGGCACGATAGATGTATCCATAGGTCGTAGCCAAAAAGACAGAAGAGTAGTAGTGGCGTACCCTGACGGTGAAATGGGTAGAAATGCAGTAACCCATTATCAAGTTTTAGAAAGGTTGCGCTATGTAACTTTGGTTAAATGCAATCTGGAAACTGGTAGAACTCATCAAATAAGAGCCCACATGAAGTATTTACGGCATCCGTTATTCAATGATGCCACTTATGGTGGTGATCAAATTTTAAAAGGGACTAAATTTAATAAATATAAATCTTTTATAGACAATTGTTTTAAGCTTTTACCCCGACAAGCCCTACATGCCAAAACTTTAGGCTTTATACATCCTGCCAACAACGAAAAAATCGAGTTTGATTCTGAACTTCCCACGGATTTTCAAGCAGTGCTAGACAAATGGCGCAGTTATGTGCAATACACTTAACCCTACCAAAAAAATAAAAAAGCCAATTTCGGTTACAACCAAAATCTAACTTAAGGTGTCGTTATAAGTAATCAAGGCAGTTTAAGTTGATTGAAATTTGTTTTGAACTTGTTGGTAGCACATTAGGCAATGTGTGTTTTTCTAAAATGGAGTTGTTATCATGGCAGCTCCATTTTTTTAAAAGATACCGTAAATATAGTAAGAATGATTTTAGTCTTCTAAATAACCTTCGGGATATAGTACAATTTTAATAAACTCATCGGTATCTACATATTTTTGAGCAACTTCTTTAATCGCTTCTGCAGTTAAATTATCTACTTTTTCTTCATAACCCAACATCGATTCAGGATCACGATCGTAATAATAATATTGCTCCAGAGCACTTACCCAAAAACTATTTTTCTTCATATTTTCTATCCGGATACGACGTTGTGTTTCTTTCACCTTCTGCACGTCTTCTTCACTAGGCCCATTTTTTTGAATATCTTTCAGCAGCTCAAGGGCTGTATTTGATAAATCTTCAACATTTTCAGGAGCACAAGGGAAACCAATAGAAAATGTATAATGCTCATAAGGATATTTACTAGCACTGCCATTGCCACCTACACTATATACACCACTTTTCTCTTCTCGCAGCACTTCTACAAGCTTTATATTTAATACATCTGCCAAAGAATTTATTAAATAGGCATTATCAGGTGAATATTCGGCCTTTTTATGAAAAACCATGGTAACCCGGCTTTGCGGATCAGTCCCTTTTATTACTTTTTCAGAAACCATTCCTTCAGGTGGTCTAATGCCTAAATCTTTCCAGCTTTCATTTCGCTCCATATTAGGCAAAGTACCTAAGTAAGCAGCCAGCATTGGCTTTAAAGTTTCCACTTCAAAATTACCTACAAAGAAAAATATAAAATCGCTGGCATCGGCAAAACGCTCGTTATAGATCTGGAAAGATTTATCCAAGTCTATTTCTTCCCAATCTTCAGCAGATGGAAAACCTCCGCCTCGGGGGTGATTTGAGGATAAAATACGGGAAACCTTATCTGAAAAATAGTAATTAGGATTGCTCATAAGGTTTTGATAAATCCCTTTATTTTTATTAATAAAGCTTGAGAAAGACTCCTGATCTTTACGAGGAGCAGTAAAATATAAATGCACTAATTGTAACATTGATTCCAGGTCTTTGGGAATGCTACTACCTCTAAAGCCTTCTCGCGTACTACTTATATAGGGTGATACACTCACTTTTTTACCTGACAATAATTTTTGCAAATCCGTAACAGAAAAATCTTTTACACCACTTTCATTAATAATACTGGCAGCATAATCGGCAGAAAGATAAACATCATCCGGATAAATGGAGGTGCCGCCAGGACTAAAAGCTCGCATTAAGATTTCATCATTTTTAAAGTCGGTTGGTTTCAATACTACTTTTAATCCATTGGCCAGGGTAATTTCTGTCACACCCAGTTTTTCCATTGTTTTCTCTGATTCTATTGCAGTAGGTTCTGGCTTGTTTTCCATCAAAGTAGTAGCGGTAAGCTCCTCTGTGTATGGTTCCAAATCCATATTTTCTATCATGGCAAATAATGCTTTTACTTCCTCCTCCTCAGGCAGCGTTACATTTTCTTTTTCAGGAGCTGTTATTACCACTACTCTGTTATCATCAGTTATCCATTTTTGTGCCAGTCCATTCACCTCTTCCAATCCTATCGCCGGAACAAATAATTTCGCGTATTCATACTCTTGCGAAATACCTGGTATTGGCTCTTTCTCTAAAAAATTGCGAACATATTCATTGGCATATACCTTCGATTCGGTTTTATCTTTTTCCTTATAAGATTTTTCATAGTTAGCAAGTATTTCTTGTCGTGCCCTCTCCAGTTCAATAGGCAAAAAACCAAATCGCTTCACCCGTTCATTTTCTACAATAAGTGCTTTTAAACCAGTAAGAGCACCTGTTTCATTTACAACGGCTATTGATTGATAAGCATCTTTAGAACGAGAAATCATGCCACCGTAATAAGTTGCTCCAAACATAAAAGGTGGCTCGGCTATTTGCTGCAACTCTTTCAATCGCTGATTGATCATGGTACTATAAAGCTGCCTCATGAGCGATTGCCTGTATTCCTTTACAGTGTTGGCAGTATCAACTTTATCTTTTTTATAATAAATTTGTAACTGAGTGTAGGGAGCTTCTTTATCAGTTACAATAGAAACTAGTGTTTCTTCGTGAGCAGGAATTTCATAAGTAGGGCGAGATTGAGGACTTTTCGTCTTTTCAATTTTTGAAAATTGCTTTTTGATACGCTTCTCCATGTCATCTACATCTATATCACCCACTGCTACTACCGCCATCAAATCCGGGCGATACCAAGTTTCATAAAAACGCTTTAATGTTTCATATTCAAAGCCTTCAATTACTTGACGTGTTCCTATAGGAAGCCTATTAGCATAGCGACTATCTTTTAAAACTATTGGCAGATATTCGTCACGCATTCTTTGTTGGGCTCCTCGGCTCATACGCCGCTCTTCCAGCACCACGCCGCGTTCGGCATCAATATCTTCTTCCGTAAGGGATACGTTATGCGCCCAGTCTTCTAATATTTGTAGCCCCTGCTCCAGCACTTGATTGGAATCTGATGGAATAGGTAGAATGTAAACTGTTTCGTCAAAGCTGGTATAAGCATTTAGGTGCATACCAAACTTTACACCCACTGACTGTAGGTAACTGATCAATTCGTTCTTTTCAAAATTTTTCGTCCCATTAAAGGCCATGTGTTCCATAAAGTGGGCCAGCCCAAGTTGGTCATCTTCTTCTAAAACTGATCCAGCATTTACAACCAGTCGCAGTTCTACTTTGTCTTCAGGTTTGCTATTTTTTCTAATATAGTAGGTAAGACCATTTTCCAGTTTTCCAATCCTAACTCCAGTATCCTGTGGGATTTTCGCATCCAAGGCTATTTTGTTATCCTGTGCATAAGTAAAAGTCACGAACAACAAAGTGATAATTGATAATGCTATTTTTCGCATAATTAGTTTATTTAAAGGGTTAAAAACAACTTATTTTACTTATTCATTTGCAATTTTCATCAAATTCATTTCTTCCAGTAGCCATTTAGCTTCACCATATTTTTCTATTAAAAATAAGATATATCGGATATCTACGGAAATGTTTCTACAAATTGCCGGGTTATACATGATATCGCTCATGGTACTTTCCCAACTTCTATCAAAATTCAACCCGATTAATTCTCCTTTTCCATTAATTACAGGACTACCGGAATTACCCCCAGTAGTATGATTGCTGGCTAAAAAACATACAACTAAAGAATCACCCTGCACAAAGCTACCAAAGTCTTTAGTCAGGTAAAGCTTTTTCAATTTTTCAGGTACTACAAAGTCAGGATTATTAATATCTTCTTTTTGTAAAATCCCTTCAAGTGTAGTAGCTGGCAAGTATTGCAAGCCATCGTGAGGATAGCTGCCTTCAATTTTACCATAGCTTAATCGAAGTGTGCTATTAGCATCCGGGTAAAAAGCTTTATCAGGCTGCATCTGCATTAAACCAACTATGTATTCGCTATACAATTGCTGCAACTGCTGGTAGGAAGCTATAAACCCTGGTCGTACCTGAATTTGCTTCAACAACGAAATTTCTGCTGCCAACCTTATCAAAGGATCGTTTTTTATTAGTTTTTCCTTTTTCTTGTCATTTGCACTCAATACTTTTTCAAGTTTGGGAAGGTCAAATATTAAAGATTCTGCAAAAATGTTATCAGTGTATTCTTCTACTGATCCATATTTATCATTGACATTAATTAGTGACTCCGGCAGATATCGAGGAGCTATTCCATCAATGTAAATCTCGATCATTTTTTGAAATAGTTTTTTTTCCGTAGGTAAATGATTTCGCCTGAAATATGCCTCCACCTTCTTTATCAACTTTTCATTGCTATGCTTTTGATTATCAAGATAAAAGCGATCTGCAAAGATTTGCGCCAATGTTATTGCCTCCACTCTTTCCAAAGATTCATTTATATAGGTATATACTTTCCAATGTAGATTGTAGTTCTTATACACTTTTTCAAATTGCTCAAATAATTTCAGAGCCGGAAAATCATTTTCTTTTGACCATTGCATAAAATTTGCTTCTAACGCTTTCTTTTTAGCAACTGCATTAAATCGTTTTAAGCCCATATTTTCACCCATCCATTTTTTATAATAATTGGCTATACCTGCTTGCCGGGCCGCGTAAAGAAGCTGAAGTGTATCGTTTGTGCTCATGGTAGCTTCTATTATATCTAATACTTGCCTTCGAATATTGATGCGCTGAGGATTAAGATCTTTTACTATAAACTCCACCGCCTGAGAGGTTAAATATTCATTGGTAGATCCCGGAAAACCAAATACCATGGTAAAATCGCCAGGCCTTACACCATTGGTCGTGATCGGCAGAAAGTTGGGAGATTGCAAAGGTACGTTTTCTTCATCATATGGAGCTGGGCTACCATCAGGTGCCGTATATATGCGAAAAAGAGAAAAATCGCCAGTATGGCGGGGCCACATCCAATTATCTGTATCACCACCAAACTTGCCAATTGCAGCTGGAGGAGCTGCTACCAGTCTTACATCTTTATACACCTCTTTTACAAAAAGATAATACTCATTGCCAAAGTAAAAAGACTTTACTTGGGCATCATAATGGTTATCTTCAATAGCTTCTTGCTCTATTTCAGCCATGGCTTCATAAAGAAATTGATTACGCTGAATCTCATTATCAGCCGTAGCCAATTTTTCTTTTACGCGGGCGGTTACATTTTCTATTCTTTTTATAAAATAAACTTCCAGGCCAGAGTTAGGCAATTCTTCCTGATGGCTCATTGCCCAAAATCCATCTCTTAAATAATTGTTTTCCGGTGAAGAATGGGATGAAATGCGGCCATATCCACAATGATGATTGGTGAGCAAAAGACCCTCAGGAGAAATAATAGAACCAGTGCACCCACCAAAATTGACAATTGCGTCTTTTAAACTGGATTGATTTACACTGAATATATCTGCTGCAGAAAGCTGTAATCCCATGCTTTGCATATGCTCTTCTACATTATCCTTCAAAAGATGTGGCAACCAGAACCCTTCACTAGCAAATACATCAGGTGTACATAAAAATAACTGTAGAAAGAGTAAGCTTTTTATTATCCTATTCATAATTATGATGATAATTGTCTAAGTGTTGTAATAAAGTTTTTAACGACGTAAATTTTTTGAAATTTTCTTTTTGCAATAAATGCCACTCTTCGGCTCCGTTGCGAGCAAATACCTCTATTTTTAAATCGCAAGGTTCTGCAGTTGGATTAAATCCATTTCTACGCAGTGCATTGGCAGTCCAGTAGCTTAAGGTATTATGTTCCAAAATCTGTATAGATATTTGGTTAGTAGTTTTTATTTGCACCTGCCCGGTCATGCTATTAATATGATAATCTTTACCTCCATAAATTTTATCCAACACTCCTTGCAAAGCTAGCTCCTCGGGCATGCCATTAATTATAGGTTCGTTACATTGGGCTAACCAAATTTGATCGGCTGTTTTTAATGCTAAATCCAATTCGTGTGTAGCTATTATTACGGCCTTATTCATATTTCTGACCAGCTTCTTTAAGAGAAGCAATATTTCAATTTTATTACTAAGGTCCAGATGGGCGGTGGGCTCATCCAAAATCATAATATCGCCATCTTGTGCCACTGCACGAGCTATCATTGCTTTCTGTAATTGACCATCACTTATTTCATGTAATTTTTGATTTAGTAAATAACCAACTTGAGTTTGTTCTACCGCCTCTTCAATTTTAGCATAATCTTCTGGCCTAAAATTTCCACTCCAGCTGGTATGAGGATATCTGCCCAGAGATATTAAATCCAAAACATTAAGATTGCCTGAAAAATTACGATCAGTAAGCACCAGACTTATTTTTTGCGCCAATTCAAGACGATTAAGATTTCCTATTAATTTATTAGCTATAAATACCTGACCTGCAAGCGCTGGTTGTACCCCTGCCAGGGTTCTTAGTAAAGTTGATTTACCTACCCCATTTGGGCCTAGCAGACACACCATTTCACCAGCTTTTAATTGTATATCAATTCCGGACAAAACAACTTTTTTACTACTTTTTGAGAAATAGCCAATCCGGAGTTTGTTAGTATGTAGCAATGATTGATTCATCCGGCAAAATGCATTCTGAAGTTTCTCTGTTTTAAAATCAACCAAATGATAACAGGTGCACCAAACAAGGAGGTAATAGCATTAATGGGTAACGTATGTTCATTTCCTGGTAGTTGTGCTACCGTGTCACTAATTAAAAGTATAATAGCTCCACAAATGCTTACAAGCACTAAAAGTTGACGGTGATCGGCCGTATTAAAAACAAGCCGGGCTAAGTGAGGTACTGCAATTCCAATAAAAGCGATCGGTCCACAAAAAGCCGTGATGGCACCAGCCATTAAACTTGTACTTATTACAATAATCAAACGTATCCTATTGATATTTACTCCCATACTTCCGGCATATCTTTCACCCAATAACAAAGCATTTAGCGGCTTTTGTACAAAAAAAGATAAACTTAATCCGGTAAAAACCACCGGAACAAAAATAC
>CAZQEZ010000085.1:0-18566 GCA_964592475.1 uncultured Roseivirgaceae bacterium | reverse complement strand
ATTGATTTCGACCCTTCGGGCCTTCATAAGTCTTAGGTTGACGGCTATGCCCCTTTCTCCGCCCCTCTTCCCGAGGCTTGGCTTCGGGAGGGATTTAATGGATTTTATTTTAATTTTTAAGGTGCGAAACTTCAGTATTTATTTTTTAACTGCCAGGCACTGCAAATGCATAATAGTATTTTTGTGTTTGTCCGGGATAATATCCGGTTACCATCACACCTTCACCGGTTTTATCAGTAACAGCTTGCTTAAAATCCTCTACATCAATAATTTCGTCTTTATCAACTTGTGTTATAATAAAACCTTCCATCATTCGGGTAGAATTTCCAATAATCCCTCCTCGGCTGATCTTCATTACTTGTACTCCTCCATCTATGCCTAATGACTGCAATTGCACTTGCGGAGCATTTGAAATATCTATACCTAATTGTTGGATGGCACTTACTGCTTCTTCCTCAATTATTCCTGTTCCACCTTGTTGATTTTTTAGCTCGACACTTAAATCCCTCCTATTTCCATCTCTTATCACGGTTACTTCAACTTCATCGCCCGGTCTTTGTTGTGCAATAGCAGATAGTAAATCAGACGTGGTTTGTATATTTTTATCATTAATTTCTACAATTATATCGCCTGTCTGAATGCCCGCTGTTTTAGCGGCTCCATCTTGCACCAGGCTATCTACATAAGCACCTTGCGAAACATCCAAATCTTCCTCTTCTAACAATTGTTGGTTAATAGGGCGAATAAACACACCAAGGTAACCTCTTTGTACTACGCCATAGTTGAGCAGGTCATTTACCACTTTCTCAGTAATATCAATAGGCACGGCAAATGAATAGCCTGCAAAAGCTCCGGTAGGAGAAGCAATTGCAGTGTTTATTCCAATTAATTCACCCCGTAAGTTGACCAGTGCACCCCCACTATTACCAGGGTTTACTGCTGCGTCAGTTTGTATGAAAGCTTCGATCGCTGCTTGCTCTCTCAATATATTTATACTTCTGGAAGTTGCACTTACAATACCTGCTGTTACTGTAGACGTTAAATTAAATGGGTTACCCACTGCAAGTACCCAATCACCAATTTCTACTTCCTCCATTTCACCA
Organism: uncultured Roseivirgaceae bacterium; assembly: GCA_964592475.1. Lineage (GTDB taxonomy): Bacteria > Bacteroidota > Bacteroidia > Cytophagales > Cyclobacteriaceae > CAZQEZ01. The sequence continues at coordinate 17,463 of CAZQEZ010000085.1, read as the reverse complement.
AAGGGGATAAAATCAAGATTATCTTCTGCCTCTACTTTTATTAAGGCCAAATCGGTGGTAGGGTCTGTACCTATTATTTTGGCATCAAAGTACTGATTATCAAAAGTTACTACCCGTATTTTAGTAGCATCACCAACTACGTGATTATTGCTAACAATATAACCATCTTCTGAAATAATAACTCCTGAACCGGAGCCTTGCCTGGGCCGCGGTTGCTGCTGAGGACCTCGAGGCATATCAAAAAATCGACGAAAGGGCTCGGGCAAACCCTCTAAAGGACTTCTTCCGCCTCTTTGTTGTGGAGAAGCAGACATTTCGGCAATAATGTGTACTACTGCCGGTCTTACTTTTCGAGCTGCAGGGGTAAAATTGAGTTGCGCAGGTACATCAACAACTACATCATCATCATCATTAGCAGATGCTCTGGCTTGCATTTGCTTTTGCTCAAAGGTTGTCAACTCCGATTGAGCACCACCATTGGTTGCCTGATAATTTCTATCTTGGCTGTTACAAGCCGTATAAAAAGAAAATATTATAAATATGGCGAATATATTCCAGGTTCTCATATTAAAAAAATTAGTTTTGAAATAAAAAAATGTTGTATAATCTTAATGAATTATAAAGATATTTGTTTAAGCTTAAAGCATAAAATAAACTAATTTTAGAACCAGGTGAAATAAAAGTGGCTCTAAATGATTTATTGTGAAATATGCTTATCAACCACGGAGAATCACAGAGGAATTCACAGAGAGGAAACAAAGCAGAAATTTCAGCTTTAGACCAAGTAAAACATTAATTGTGTGGATAAAGGTTATTAAAAATACGTAATACAAAAGGGAATAAGTTTTTTACCAATTCCCTTTTGTATTACTTTTTAGCTATTTTAGACCAAGTATCTTTTAAAGGCACTGTGCGATTAAAAACCGGCTGACCCTCTTTGCTATACTTATTATCTACACAAAAATAACCTATGCGTTGAAATTGAAATTTATCGCCAGGTTTGGCCTTGCTCAAACCCGGTTCTACTTTACACCCCTTTATTATTTCTAATGATTTCGGGTTTATAAAGTCTTTGAAATCAAATTCCTTTTGAGAGGCAGGATCTTCCTCCACGAACAATCGATCATAAAGTCGCACCTCGGCATCTAAGGCATGAGCAGCAGAAACCCAGTGCAAAGTACCTTTTACTTTTTTACCTGTGGTGTCACTTCCGCTTTTGGTATTTGGGTCGTAGGTGCAATGTACTTCTACTATATTTCCATCAGTATCTTTTATAACTTTATCTGCTCTAATCACATAAGCACTTTTCAAGCGAACTTCTTTTTCTGGCGCCAGCCTGAAAAATTTCTTTGGTGGTTCTTCCATAAAGTCACTTTCCTCGATAAATATTTCACGGCTAAATGGAACAACGCGTGATCCACCATTAGGATCTTCGGGATTATTTTCAGCTTCTAAATCTTCTACTTTTCCTTCTGGATAGTTGGTAATGATCAATTTCAAAGGGTTTAAAACAGCGAAAACCCTGGGTGCATTCTTATTTAAATCTTCCCTTACACTATGCTCTAATAGTGCTACATCAATTAAATTGTCTCTTCGTGCTACTCCTACCCTTTCAGAAAAATTGCGAATAGATGCCGGTGTAAAACCCCGTCTACGCATTGCACTGATGGTGGGCATGCGGGGGTCATCCCAGCCTTCTACATATTTTTCATTCACTAATTGGAGTAGCTTTCTTTTGCTCATTACTGTATAACTCAAATTGAGTCGGGCAAACTCTGTCTGACGAGGGCGGTAATCTTTTTCGCCTGGTTCAAAAATATTATTAACCAGCCATTCATAAAGTGGCCGATGCACTTCAAATTCAAGGGTACAAATCGAATGCGTAATTCCTTCTATATAGTCGCTTTGTCCGTGGGCAAAGTCGTACATCGGATAGATGCACCACTTATCGCCAGTACGATGATGCTTAGCAAAACGTATCCTGTATAAAATAGGGTCTCGCATATGCATATTCGGCGATGACATATCAATCTTGGCTCGCAACAACCGGGAACCTTCTTTAAACTCACCTTTGCGCATTCTTTCAAAAAGATCGAGGTTTTCTTCTACACTTCGGTTACGATAAGGGCTTTCTTTGCCAGGTACAGTAGGAGTGCCTCGGTGAGCGGCAATTTCTTCCGGGTTTAAGTCACAAACAAATGCTTTACCCTTCTTTATCAGCCTTACGGCAAAATCATAAAGCTGATCAAAATAATCGGAAGCAAAATATTCGCCTGCCCATTCAAATCCTAACCAATTAACATCATCGCGGATACTATCTACGTACTCTACATCTTCGGTAGAAGGATTTGTGTCGTCAAATCGCAAATTGCATTTCCCTTTGTAACGTTGCGCCAGGCCAAAATTAAGACAGATTGATTTAGCATGCCCAATGTGCAAATATCCATTAGGTTCAGGGGGGAATCGTGTATGTACACGCCCATCATTCAATCCTTCTTTGAGATTGTCTTCAATCTTAGTTTCTATAAAATTAAGAGATCTGCCTTCTTTTTTAGGCTCATTATTTGCTGTTTCAGCCATGCTATTATTATTAATTTGAAATTGTAGCCAAAGATAAGAAAGAAATGGATTATTGGCTAAGGTTTGTACTAAAGCAAGAACAGGATATTACATTTTTCTAAATGCTAAATCAATTTATTAAATCAATTTGCAAAAGAAGTATGGGGTAAAAAGACAAATTCCTGTCTACGAATTTTCGCTATAATGTGCCCATTATTTTTTATGATAAGTTGTACATTCGATCCTTGCGCTTTGCAGGTGCCATTACGATAAGTAAGTTGAATATACCTTTGCTCCAGTAAGTATTCATAAAAAAATTGACAATTATTAGGTAAAGTAAAAATTGCAACACCATATTCACCCTGATTTTCAGAATCGAACTGAATGCTAAATTTTTTGCCTCCTTCGCGACTATAGTAAAGGTTATCGTTAATAGCTAATTTAAATTTTTCAAATTGAGCTTCTTTATTACCTGCAGCAGAAGATGCTTGTAATGGTTCACTACCATTCTTTGCCGATTTTGATGCTACTGATAAATAACCACCGATAAAATAGATAGTGCCTAACACCAATATAATACCACTTATCAATTTGTTCATTATAAAGATTTTTACAATGGAAAATTAAATCGAATTTTTGCTCCAATCTTTTCATTTCATACCTATTTATCACTAGTGTAAGTATTTGTATATATCTTAATGACCAAGCTAAGAGATTTAGAACTGAATGATCAGTTTATCGTTAATCCTAATCAATAGATGTATATACACTTAATTCACCCACTTTATTAGTATAGTTTTACAAAAATGGAAATAGGAATAACAACATTTGTAGAAAATACACCTAACCCTGAAACAGGAAAACTATTAGCCCCGGAAAAAAGAATGAGCAACCTGATGGAAGAAGTGGAACTAGCCGATCACGCGGGTCTTGATGTTTTTGGCATAGGAGAGCATCACCGATCGGATTTTATTGTATCTGCTCCCGCGGTGGTATTGGCAGCGGCTGCCGTTAAAACCAAAAACATAAAACTATCTAGCGCAGTTACGGTGCTCAGCTCCGACGATCCTGTCCGAGTTTTTCAGGATTTTGCTCATGTAGACTTACTTTCTCAAGGAAGAGCAGAAATTATCGCCGGTCGGGGTTCATTTATTGAATCTTTCCCGCTTTTCGGACAAGATCTGCAAGCATACGATGAGCTATTTTCAGAGAAATTGAATTTGCTTTTAGCATTAAATAAGCATGAAACCGTCAATTGGAAAGGTAAACATAGGCCTTCTATTCACGATAGAGGAGTATATCCTCGACCAGTGCAACAGCAAATACCTGTGTGGATAGCAGTAGGCGGCACTCCTGCTTCGGTGGTTCGAGCTGCAAAGTTGAGCTTGCCTCTGGCGCTGGCGATCATAGGCGGTATGCCCGATCGGTTTGTCCCGTTCACGCAACTCTACCGCGAGCATTATGCAGATACTGGCAGATCAAATCCTCAAATTGCTATCAATTCTCATGGTTATATAGCCGAAGATTCTCAAAAAGCTGCTGATGAGTTTTATGGCCCTTATGCATACATGATGAGTAAAATAGGTCAGGAGCGCGGATGGTCTGGCATGAGTAAGGAGCAATACGATTTAATGCGTTCAGCTGAAGGGTCTTTACTAGTTGGTAGTCCGCAGCAGGTAATTGATAAAATTTTGTACGAATATGAATTATTTGGCAACACTCGATTTTTACTGCACATAAGTGTAGGCACCATGCCTCACGCTAAGGTAATGCGAGCCATAGAATTATTGGGCAATGTAGTTGCTCCGGCGGTTAAGAAAGCTGTTGCAATAAATGCTTAAGTATAAAAGTGGTCCAAATTCTAACTTTAGAGATTCATAAGTTTAAATTCAAATATTTGACATAAATAATTGATATTTGAACTGAAAAATAACCCATTTAAAATTATGAAAATGAGAAAAATTAGAAAAATTACCTTTTTATTAACCCTGGCTGCTATAATACCTACTGTAATTTCTTGTACAAATCCTGCCGATGATTGGATTATGCTATTTGATGGTGAAAGCCTGCAAGGTTGGGAACAGAAGAATGGTTATGCAACTTATAAAGTTGAAAATGGCACCATAGTAGGCACTACAGCGGAAGGCAGCCGAAACTCATTTTTGTGCACTGAAAAAACCTACGGTGACTTTGAACTTCAATTTGAAGTAAAAGTTGACCAGGGATTAAATTCAGGGGTACAAATACGCTCAAAAGAAAGAGAAAAAACCATTGGTGATGATTACAATCAGCAAGCTGGACGTGTGATAGGTCCACAAGTAGAAATCGAATGGAGTGGAGAAAACGGCGCTGAAGCTGGTTACATCTATGGTGAAGGTACTGGCAATGGATGGCTAACGCCTAAAAGCGATCTGGAGCCTCACAATCATTTTAAAGACGGTGAATGGAACCAGTATAAAGTTATTGCCAAAGGTCCACGTATTCAAACCTTTATCAACGGCAATCAAGTTAGCGATCTGACCCATGAAGAAGCTTATGAAAGGTTTCCTGAAGGATTTATTGGCTTACAAGTACATGGTGTGCGAGATGATTCAGGACCTTTTCAAGTAGCCTGGCGCGATATTAAATTGAAGCAGTTGTAAATTATAAAGCAACATTTACAAATAATTTAAGTACTGAAGAGAGTTGTCAACTTCTTTCACAAAATCTTGATAAGATGGCAAATTAGCCAATTTTTCTAAGGAAATTTCTTGCGAAATTGGTGAATAAAGACTTGAAATTGACAATTTTCTTCTTCTTCTAGATAAACTCTCTTGGGAGACAGCAATTGCATTTTTTATAACCTCTTTTGGATCAGCTATTCTCTACTTCAGAAACTTTGGCAGGTAAGCCTAAGTTTGAATTATCAGAACTTGTACCCAATAGCTGTTTCAATAAATTGGTATCAGCTAGCATCCATGCCTCGCTCATTTGCACAGGAATTACTGAAACAATATTTTTACAGGCATTATTTAATTTATTAATTCATAAGTCTTTCGAATAATATTAGACAAAAATCGTTCATCCGTTGGGCCTTCTGTAGCAAATCCTATCTGTAAAATATTACTCATAACTAAATCTCCAGCTCTTCCGATTCAAGGTATTTTTTCACTTCCAGATCAGTCATCTCAATTTCTGATTTGTTGAGAAAGCTTAGGGCCGTTTGACCATAAGAATTTTTTACAGGCACAAGTTTACTTACTTTAAAAGAGCAGTTTAATTCTTTAGAAATTTTTGATACAAGCTTCGAAAACCATACTGAAATCTCACCTCTGTTTTTCTCTAAACCATTTTTTACAAACCCTGGAGAATGAGTATTTACTATGATTTGACGTAAATTGGAAAAATAATCAATCTCCGAATATTCTGTAGAAAGTCCTTTTAGCAATTGAATCATTAAACTTAATCTGAAAGGATGAATTCCATTTTCCGGCTCCTCAGAACAGATTACTCCTTTATGTTTATCATCATATTTCAAAATGCATAAGATTAATATTCTTAAGGTTCCCTCCGATAGCACATTAGAGCTAAACCATCGACCATCTTCACTTTTAAGACTAATTAAAAATCTATTTTCCGCCTTTTCTTCTTCAACTTTTACCTTTGTAAAATGGGGTAGCAAATTATTTAATTCAATAGATATATCATTTAAAATTGATTCGTCTTCACTTTATAAACGAAACAATGCCGCAGCCAAATTTGCTCCACTATGTGTAATCTTATCTGGAGACATTCTTGCACTAGGCTTTCTCAATTCTTCTGGGTTAAGTTGTAAAAGTTGCCAATTAAGCATTTCTTGTTTGGCAGCAAATACATGGGGATATTCTACACTATTAACACTACTTAAAGCACTTTGGGCAATTTCATCTGCTAAAAATTCTCTTCCAGGACCCGGTTTGCCATCTAATGGAATTTTAATTACGTTAGCTCCATTTTTTTGTTCTGTTAAAATATAAGGTTTTCCTCTCTTACCTGTTTTTACTTTTGGTCTCCAATGCTCAATAAATTCTTTATTTATATTTTGTTTAATCCAATCATCCTCCTGGTGTTTTAGTGGCAACAATTGTTCATGAACAATATTTAGATCCTCAAAACCCTTTACATTTTTTCTCCTTTCGATAATTATTTCATATCTGAGGCGTGTATATTTGATGTTAGCTTCTTCTCCCCAATTATCTTTTATCTTTTTATCCAAAAGCATCTCCATACTAATAGTGATTTTTTTGGATATTTTACCATTTGCAAATTGCGTGAATTGTTCTTCTGCATCACCTCGAAGGTTATTAAAAGCTGTGCGTAAATCCTGATGAGCTAAATTTGACAATAGCTTTAGAACGTCAAATATATTACTTTTACCGGAAGCATTGGATCCTGCAATCACCGTGAATGGAGTAAACTCCATCCTAAAACCCGTGAAAGTTTTAAAGCCGTCTATTTCTAATCTGGTAATCATGATTTTAAATAAAAAAATGTAGAATATAATAAAGTTGATGTTTTTTTGCGAGAACACGAAAAACATCAACTTTATTATTCAATTCTCTATTCTCCAGCCACCGGCTCATAACCTAAGTTAATACCCTTTTCTACGGCAGGCACGCCTCTTTTCATCCATTGTGGCATAGGCTCATCTTTTAAGTAATGATCAAAGAATTGCTGCAATCGTTTGGTAAAGTCAAGCTTAAGCTGATAATCCAAAGGCCAGTGTGGCTCATTATTATAATTAAGCATCCAGGCTGGTTTTTGCAATCTGCGTAACCCAGTAAAGAATTCAATTCCCTGGTACCAGGGCACGTGACCATCTTTATCGTTGTGCATGATAAGCAGCGGTGTTTTCACTTTATCTAAAAAGAACACCGGCGAATTTTCGATATACCTAAGCGGATACTCCCAGGGGGTACCTCCTATCCTACTTTGGGTATGTTCGTATTGAAACTGACGGCTAAGTCCGGTTTGCCAGCGAATACCTCCGTATGCAGAAAACATGTTTACTACTGGAGCTCCTGATTCTGCAGCAGCAAATAAATCAGTACGGGTAACCAAGTAAGCTACCTGGTAGCCACCCCAGCTGTGGCCTTGCACGCCAATATTTTCTTCATCTACAAAACCTTTAGAGATCATACTGGTAACCCCCGGCATCACGGCATTGTAGGCGCTTTCGCCCGGATAGCCAGTGGTGTACGGTATGTCAGGTATAAATATTAAGTAACCGCGACTGGCATAAAAGCTAAAATTGATAATACTACGCTCTGGCTCAGGAATGTAATAATTATGAAACCTATCCGTCATTCTTTCATAAAAATATACCATCATGGGGTACTTTTTATTAGGATCAAATCCTTCAGGCTTAACCAGCATTCCCTGCAACTCTTCGCCGTCGTTTGAAATCCATTTGACCATTTCCACAGTGCCCCATCGATAATTATCTTGCTGAGGATTGGCATTACTTACCTTGGTTATCCTTTTAAAATCGAGCGTACTGGTAAGCAGATCAGGAAAGTCTACAAAAGTTTCTTTGCTAAAATATACCTGCTCATTATTTCTTGCTTTACCCAAATAAGATAGCGCGTAATCTCCACCCATTAGTTTTTCAGGCGTGCTATTTCTGGTTTGCCAATCTAATCGAAAATAAGCCTCACCTCTATTCTCTTGATTGACTGCCTGCAGATAGAGCGGTTCATTTTTGATAATTGAGCGGTCATCCCTATCCAGGTGCATATAGCGATAGCTCAAGTGATTGTTTCTACCTGAGGTAAGCTTAACCGGTGCAGCGGGATTTTGAGGGTCTACTTGCCAAATATCATATCGATCATAAATTAAAATTGCCTCGTCATCTTCAGTCCAGCCGGCTGTACCATAGGGCCGCGGATAGTCAGGTGTATCATGAAGTTCGTTCCATATTTGGGTATCGATTCCCTGGCTCAAGTTGACTGTTTTTTGCTTTTCAGCGTCATAAGCAAAATAAGCTGTATCTTTTACCGAATACCAGGTGATGTAATTACCATCAGTAGATATACCGGGATACCCTTTTACTTTTTCTGCTACTTTAGATTTTTCACCTGTATTTACATTTACCGAGTAAATATCATAATAAGGCGGAAAACCCTCCCAGGTGATGAATCTTCCATATGGCAGGTTGCTGTAACCAACAGCATATTCAGTCTCCTCATTTTCATCAATCCTTATCTCGGGCACATTTTCATTGGCCAATGGCACAAATTTCTGATCTGCCACATGAAATACCGCCAGGTAGCCCCGTTTTCGTTCTTCTTCCTTTTCTACTTCCTGCTGGGTTTGCAAGTATTCATCGTGCCAGCTCCATACTTCTACGCTCACCTTTTCTTCCGATAGCAAGCTAGTATCCGGCTGTGCAGGAGGCGGATAAATATGGAAGAACAGGCGCTCTCCGTTTTCGGAGAAATTTACATTTTGAAATTGGTTGAGCGTCCAACCTGAAGGCATATTCACGTGAGCTGAATCGACAATAAACATTGCTGAATCAGCACCTGATTGCCAATGATAAAGCGAAAAAATTTCTACCAACCGGTTTTCTACCGTATCCTGATGTGCCAGAAAAGCTACCTGTTCGCCATCGTTGCTAATGCTCATCTGCTTATAAGTACCTTTGCCCCGCATCATTGGATGTAGGTCCCTGGTTTGTAGATCATAATGGTAAATACCCGGGGCAAACAAACTGTCATCGCCACTGGAATGAAAAAGCAGTGCGCTTCCGTCTTCCGCAAATTGATAATTGAGCACGTAGCCAAAGGTATCTTGTTCATTTGTTTCTGTTTCACGCAATACCAGCCGGTGGCCATTTTTCTTCGACTCTTTTTTAATTTTAACCTTTGCTTTAGTGGTATCAGCTTTGGTAGTATCTTTTGCCGCTGTTTCTAACTGGTATGCCAGCCATCCGCTACCTTTTCGTGGAATTTTATACGATTGCACTTCAGGAATTAAGGTTGTATTGCCAGTAGCCGTGTTAAAAATACCTAATGTATCTTTAGGCATGGCTTCATCTTTGGTTTTTTTTCTTTTAAGTTCTTGCAGGCTGTCATAGGAAGGTTTTATCATAAAAAAAGCATACTCTGAATCATAGCTGAAATTGGCATTGCTTGCCCTTTTAAAATCATAATGCTCCTTTTTATTCACATCATAAATTTTCAATTCAGGATCAACCCGGTCGTTGTCGAGTCGGTAAAGTAAAAAATTGCCGTTTCCGGAAATTTCAGAACCTTGTATTTGCCGCCACTTTTTATAATCTTCGTGATCAAGTATCATTTTTTCCTGCGCCTTCAAGGCCACAGCACTTATCATTATTAATAAAACAAGTAAACTTCGCATATTAATCTTATTTCAAATTTTTACAATCAATTACTCAAAAATAGGGTAAAAACGGTTGTGAAGAAAATAATTAAAAGATACCCCCCGGATAATTGAAATTACAACAAACTGTAAATTAAAAATATAATTTGCAAAGCATCATTATAAAATAAATTGACTACATACTTTTTGACTCTACCGATAAATTGATATTTTTGAGGAAAATGCAAACGTTAACATTTTGCATTTTTAAAAATAAGCCGCTATATTAACTTTTAATTATCAATAACTATGAAATTAGGAAAATATTCTTTAGGCATGGGGGATCGCTTCGAGCATCAAGGAGAAGCACAACTGGCAGCCGTACAAAAAGCCAAAAAACAAGGTGTGGATATTACCCCGGTGTGGAACAAGTCATTTAGGGAACACAAAACAGTAAATACTAAACCATCGGCCGTAAGAGCTGAAGCTGATGCCGCAACCCAGGCGCTTAAATTCTCAAATACCTATTTTGTAGATGCTGACCATATTAATCTTAATAATGTAGCTGATTTTCTGGATTATTCTGATTTTTTTACAATTGATGTGGCTGAATTTATCGGAAAAAAAGCATCATCTGAAGAAATAGAAGCTTATGTGAAGGGCAGCCAGGCCTACCTAGGCGAATTGCAAATTCCGGGTATCGATGAAACTTTAAAAGTAACAGAAGAAAAACTGCGGGTAATTGCAGAAACATTTCTTTTCGCGATTCAAAATGCGGCAAAAATTTACCAACACATTGCCAACCATAAAGGTGAGGATAAATTTGTGGCGGAAATAAGCATGGATGAAGTAGATAATCCGCAGACTCCTGTTGAATTATTTTTCATCCTGCACATGATTGGTCAAAACAAAATACCGGTGCGCACCATTGCCCCCAAGTTTACCGGTAGGTTTAACAAAGGGGTAGATTATGTAGGCAATCTTGATCAATTTGCCCGCGAATTTGAGCAGGATTTATTGGTGATTGATTTTGCAGTGAAAAAATTCGGATTGCCTACTGACCTTAAACTGAGTGTTCACTCCGGCAGTGATAAGTTTTCCATTTATGCCCCTATTAAAATACTATTAAAAAAATATGACAAGGGAGTACATATAAAAACTGCCGGCACTACCTGGCTTGAAGAACTGATTGGCCTTTCGGTATCAGGTGAGCAAGGCTTGCAGTTGGCCAAAGACATCTATAAAAAAGCATTGGATCGTTTTGATGAACTCACCGGACCTTATGCCACAGTGATTGACGTAGACAAGAATAATTTGCCTACTTTAGAGGCTATTCAGCAATGGGACGGCCAACATTATGCCAATGCCTTGCGGCATATAGAGAACCACCCACGATACAATCCTGATTTTAGACAATTATTACATTGCGCATATAAAATAGCGGCTGAATTTGGCGAAACGTACTATCAAGCTTTAAAAGATAATAAAGCTGTAATAGCAGAAAATGTAACAGAAAACCTTTACGATCGCCACATTAAGCATTTATTTCTGGATTAAAAAATTTAGCAATATGAAGAAGTTTTTAGGTAAAAATTTTATGCTGCAGAATAAAACAGCGGAAAAGCTGTATCATGATCACGCGGCCAAATTACCCATCATCGATTATCATTGCCACCTTCCTCCCCAGGATATTGCCGAGGATCGCAATTTCAATAATCTTACGGAAATATGGCTGGCAGGTGACCATTACAAATGGCGGGCCATGCGGGCCAATGGCGTAAATGAAAAATACATTACCGGTGATGCCAGTGCAGAGGAAAAATTTCAAAAATGGGCAGAAACCGTTCCTTTTACCATCCGTAATCCGCTCTACCACTGGACGCACATGGAGCTAAAAAAACCTTTTGGTATCGAAACCATTCTTAATGGTGAAACAGCCAAAAAAGTATATGAAAAAGCTAATGAAAAATTGGCCAAAGATAAATATAGCTGCCGCAACTTATTGCGACAATTTAAAGTGGAAGTAGTTTGTACTACTGATGATCCGGCCGATAGCTTGAATTACCACCAACAATTAAAAAATGACAAGTTTGAAATAAAAATATTACCCACCTTCAGGCCCGACAAAGCCATGGCAGTAGATAATGCTGGAGCTTACAATCAATACCTTGAAAGCCTTGAAAAAGCAAGTGACACTTCCATAGGCAGCTATCAGCAGTTGCAGGATGCTTTACTGAAACGCCATGATTTTTTCCATGCCATGGGAGGACGACTTAGCGATCATGGATTGGAAACCATGTATGCAGAAGATTACACCGAGAAAGAAGTGGCAGAAATATTTAACAAAGTAAGAAGTAGCAATCAATTAACTGCAGAAGAATCGGCCAAATTTAAATCAGCTATGCTGTACAATTTTGGTATAATGGATCATGCCAAAGGCTGGACTCAGCAGTTTCACCTTGGAGCCATTCGCAACAACAACCAGCGAATGCTTCGTACCTTAGGACCCGATACCGGCTTTGATTCTATTGGCGATTGGCCTATGGCAGCTGGCTTATCCGGATTTTTTGACCGGCTAGACAATACCGATCAACTGGCAAAAACCATCTTATATAATCTGAATCCACGCGATAATTATTTATTTGCTACCATGATAGGTAATTATCAGGATGGCAGTGTGGCTGGAAAAATGCAATTTGGTACCGGTTGGTGGTTTCTTGATCAGAAAGAAGGGATGGAATGGCAAATGAATGCGCTGTCCAACCTGGGATTACTCAGTAGATTTGTAGGCATGCTTACAGACTCACGAAGTTTTCTTTCTTATCCCCGACATGATTATTTCCGTCGAATTTTGTGCAATTTAATTGGACAAGATGTTGAAAATGGCCAAATTCCGGCCGATATGGATTTGCTGGGTCAGATGGTAGAAAATATTAGCTATAACAATGCCCGCAATTTTTTTGGATTTTATGAAATTGATAAAAAATAAAACTTGATATGGCTCGATTTTCACGCATTACGGTAACTCAAAAAATGGGCGAAACAGGTGTAGTACCTGTATTTTACCACAAAGACCTGGAGGTATGTAAAAAAGTAGTAAAAGCTTGTTATGAGGGCGGCATCCGGGTATTTGAATTTACTAACCGTGGTGATTTTGCTCATGAAATATTCAGTGACTTGAATAAATTCGCCATAGCGGAAACCCCCGAGATGATTTTGGGGGTTGGTTCGGTAATAGACGCCTCTACCGCTACTTTGTATATCCAACTGGGCGCAAATTTTATAGTTTCCCCGATTACTAAAGAAGAAATGGCCAAGGTCTGTAACCGCCGAAAAATTGCCTGGTCGCCTGGCTGTGGTTCTTTAACAGAAATTTCGAAAGCAGAAGAATTGGGAGCAGAAGTAGTCAAGATTTTTCCGGGAGCTCAGGTAGGCGGTCCAAAGTTTGTAGCAGCTGTAAAAGGGCCATGTCCATGGACTAGCATCATGCCTACCGGAGGCGTTTCGCCCGACGAGGATAATTTGAAACAATGGTTTGAAGCAGGAGTCCATTGTGTGGGTATGGGATCAAAGCTGGTTTCAAAAGAACTTATTGCCGCCAACGATTATGCAAAAATTAGCGAAACTTGCAAAAATGCCCTGGCAATTGTAAAAAAATATAAAAAATAAATCGGGATGAAAACCAATAACTTATTAATTACGGGTATTATATTTTTATTTTTTGCCAGCTGTGAGCAAAAAGAGTCTGTTCGAGTAATCAAATTAGCGCATGCGCTCGATCGTACCCACTCAGTACATATAGCCATGGAATTTATGGCTGAAACGCTGGAGGAAAAATCAGGCGGTAAAATGAGAATGGATATTTACCCAAGCCAACAATTAGGTACTGAACGTGAATGCCTTGAACTGCTACAAATAGGAAGCCTGGACATGACCAAGGTATCGGCAGCGGTAATGGAAAGCTATTCTGACAACTATAAAATATTTGGTATTCCTTACTTGTTCAGAGATACCGAGCATCAATACCAGGTATTAGACAGTGAAATTGGAGAAAAGCTTTTAGGAGAAGGAGAAAAATACTGGATGCAAGGGTTGTGCTTTTATGCATCGGGAAGCCGAAGTTTTTATACCAAAACCAAACCGATAAAAAAACCTGCAGATGTAGAAGGGTTAAAAATAAGGGTGATGCAAAGTGCAACATCTATTAACATGGTAAGAACCATGGGTGGCTCTCCCACTCCTATTTCTTTTGGCGAACTTTATACTGCATTGCAACAAGGAGTGGTAGATGGTGCAGAAAATAATCCACCTAGTTTTTACCTTAGTAGACACTATGAGGTTTGTAAATACTACACTCTTGATGAACACACCTCTATACCTGATATCGTGCTGGTAAGTACTACGCTGTGGGAGTCACTCAGCGAGCAGGAAAAGAAATGGCTTAAAGAGGCAGCAAATGAGTCAGTTCCTGTGCAACGGCAACTGTGGGAAGAATCAGAGCAAGAAGCATTGGCTGCAGTAAAAGAGGCAGGAGTTGAAATAATTTATCCGGATAAATCAGAATTTGTAGAAGCTACTGAAGATATGTATGATGACTATCGCGATGTAGGCGAAGTGTACAGTCTCATTCAGAAAATAAAAGCTATGTAGTGTAATCCAAATTTAAATTTAAAAAAAACACAACCAAAGTAATAATGAAAAAAACGATAGACACTGCGTTAGAAAGAATATTGATCGTGATACTGGCGGTAATGACCATAAGCGTATTGTGGCAGGTGTTTTCCCGCTACGTTTTACAAAATCCCAGTAACTGGACAGACGAATTGGTGAGATTTTTATTCATGTGGCTCGGTTTGCTGGGGGCTGCCTATATTACCGGGCGCCGCATGCACCTGGCAATTGATATTTTACCTTCCCGATCCAACAAGAAAAATCAAAAAAAGCTTAATATTTTAATATACAGTTTAGTGGCTGTTTTTTCATTTTTTGTAATGGTGGTAGGTGGTATTCGTTTGGTGTACATTACACTTACTTTAAATCAAATTTCTCCTACGCTTGAGGTACCGCTTGGATATGTATACATGGTGGTGCCCATAAGCGGAATCTTTATCATTTATTATAGCATATTAAATATTATTGATTTTGAACCGGTGGTACCAGAGCAAGATCGATTGGAAGAAAATATAAACCCACAAAACAATTAAAACATGGACTTTTTAGAAGTACTCATCCTGGTTGTAAGTTTTGTTACTTTATTAGCATTGGGCGTGCCTATCGCCTTTAGTATTGGCATATCAGCGGTAGTTACCATGCTGGTATCTATTGATTCTATTCCCGCTTTTACTACCATGGCTCAGCGAGTGGTTACAGGGCTCGATAGTTTTGCCTTACTGGCAATCCCGTTTTTTATTCTGGCTGGGCAAATCATGAATCGTGGTGGCATTGCCAATCGATTAATAGATTTTGCCAAAGTGCTGGTGGGTATTTTCCCGGGCGGTTTGGCTTTTGTCAACATCATTGCCAGTATGCTATTCGGGGCCATATCAGGATCGGCCGTTGCAGCAGCTTCTGCTATTGGTGGTATTATGCACCCACGCATGGTAAAGGAGGGTTATTCGCCTCAGTTTAGCGCCGCGGTAAACATTACTTCCTCCACCACAGGCTTAGTAATTCCACCCAGCAACATTCTTATCGTGTATTCTCTGGCCAGTGGCGGTGTTTCAATTGCGGCATTGTTCGTGGCAGGCTATTTACCGGGTTTATTAACTGGGCTAGCGTTAATGCTTGTGGCCGGAGTATGGGCATATCGCAAAAATTACAGAGGTGAAAAAATTACTTATAATTGGGATTTCGCCAAATTTGCATTACTTAAGTTTTTTGATGCCATTCCCAGCTTGCTTCTATTAGTTGTGGTAATTGGTGGTATCGTGGCCGGTATATTTACAGCCACTGAAGCATCGGCTGTAGCTGTACTTTACACTTTGGTATTGGCCTTTATTTACAAAGAAATTTCAATGAAAGATGTTCCCGATATTTTATTAAAAACAGTCAATACATCTTCCATTGTATTGCTTTTAATAGGTACATCTATCGGAATGAGCTGGGTGATGTCTTTTGAAAACATACCACAAAATGTAACTGCCACCCTGCTTACCCTAAGCGACAATAAATTTGTCATTCTTTTAATCATCAACCTTATACTTTTATTTGTAGGTATATTCATGGATATGACGCCGGCGGTATTAATTTTCACTCCTATCTTCCTACCCGTAGTGACTGCGCTTGGCATGGATCCAACGCACTTCGGTATTATTATGGTGCTAAACTTATGTATTGGCGTATGTACTCCTCCGGTGGGTTCAGTTTTATTCGTTGGCTGCGGGGTAGCAAATATCAGCATTAGTAAAGTAATTAGACCGCTGCTTCCTCTTTTCATTGCCATGATAATAGCATTGATGCTGGTAACTTACATACCAGAAATAACTCTTTGGTTACCAACAGAATGGGGACTTATTGGCAACAAATGATAAAATAATATTTTGTAAAAAATGACATTTATTGGCTTTTATTTTTGATAATAATTCATTAATATTATGCAATTAATGTTCAACATTCCAAAATGATAAAGATATGTCAAAATTAGGAACCATAGATTTTGCCGGAGAGTCAGGCAAGATGTATACATTTAATGTTTATACAACCCAATATAATGAGTTTAAGCCTAAAGGTGGTGTTTTTGTTGTTACAAAACGTTCTGAAAAAGAAGACGGAAAAGCAGTGCACAAGAAACTTTTTATTGGAGAAGCAGAAGATTTCACCATTGCCTATGAAAAGAACCCACAAAAGAGTTGTTTTGAATCTGAAGGTGCCAATTGTGTTTGCACTTATTGGGAAGACAGTCATGATTTAAGAAAATCAATAATTGAAGATTTGGTAGATAACTACCATCCACCATGTAACTAAAAAAGGTTCTATAAAATTGTGTTGATAATTGAATTTTACATTGTTTGTTATTATATTATTTCAACAATCTTTATCCACATAATTAATTAAATGTTTAGTTGGTTTAAAGCAGAAATTGCTGCTATTTCACCACCCCCTTGCTCCCATAGCCGTCAACCTAAGACTTATGAAAGCCCGAAGGGTCGAAATCAATAGCACAGGGTGCAGCCCTGTGCTATTGATTAATATGTGCAAGAGCCCCAAAGTGGGCGAAATCAATGGTCATGTTGGTTTTGTGACCAATTTTAAACTGACATTATTACCTTAATTGTTTATTCAGGTAATAAAAAATGGTGTGAGTGAATGATGAAATTCTCAGATTTAAACGCTTAGCTTTTTACTCTTCGCACCGGCGCTTTAGCAAATAAGTCGCACCAAGCTTCTCCAGGGTTATATTATTACGCCCTTTATGGGCTTTTAGTCAGCTATGGTATTGGTAGTGGTAAAATTATCTATTTTGCCGCTTGTGGTTGCATTTTGCTATAGATTTATTTCCAGGTTTGTGCGTTTACTCTCTGTGAATTCCTCTGTGATTCTCCGTGGTTAGCTTTTCTCTTCGCA
>CAZQEZ010000084.1:0-18706 GCA_964592475.1 uncultured Roseivirgaceae bacterium | reverse complement strand
ATCATGGGTTTATTTTTTAGCTACTGTCAGGTTTCATTTTCATAGGCTTTTCTTTTAAATTAAAATATTAGTTTTACAGTTTTATTTTGGATAATATATTCAAAGTATCTTCCGTACTGCATAGTTTCCAGCACATTATCGAGCGATTCGTTGTGAAACTGTCCTGAAACCACGAAGTCTGCCGGTGGCGTTCCAGCAATAGTTATGTCTACCCCATACCAGCGCTCCAGTTTTTCAACTACTCTTTTCAGGTTTTCTTTATTAAAATACAGCACGCCATTTTTCCAACTCAACACTTTTTCAATGTTAAATTTTCTGTTGTGTAGCCTATCTTTTTCTTTATGATAAAAAGCCTGATAACCGGGCTCAAGATAAAGGTCATTGTTGGAATTTTCCTTAGAAATTTTTATTTTTCCACTAATCAGCGAAATTTGAATGTGCGAGTCGTCAGGAAACGTTTTAATATTGAATGAGGTGCCTAACACAGTTGTGTTTATATTATCCGTTCTAACTACAAATGGCCAATGCGCATTTTCTTTTACATCAAAAAACGCCTCTCCTATTAAGGTCACTTCTCTTACGCTATCTGAAAACTGTTTAGGAAAAGTGATACTCGTTTCCGAATTTAGATAAACTTTAGTACTATCAGGTAACAAGATAGTTGTTTTTAAACCAGCCGGGTTTGATTTGGTGATTTTTTCTATGGTAGCCACCTGCATTAAAGATTTTTCTTGCTCTGCAATAAAATAAATAGCTATACTTAGCGAGAGCAATATCAAGATACTAGCAGCTACTTTTAAGGTAAGAAACTTGCCAGACCTGGTTTGCTGTGTATCATTTTGCTTATCTGCCTTTAATATAGCAGTTAATGTCTCTTCTTGCCTTTCGTTTGATAGTTCCGCATTTTTAAATTTAACAGCCAAAATAATTTCACGGGCAGTTCTAACTAACGTTTCTTTTTCCGGGTGAGATTGAATCCAGGATTGCCAAAATTGATTTCTTCTTTTGTCAGACGCTAAAACCCACTGTTTGAAATCTTCATCAGCCAGAAAATCTTCTATTTTATAATGTTGATAATTCATTATTTTGAGATTATACTATTATAAGTAAGCTAATGCTTAAAATGACATCGCTTTTTTTAAAAAATTTTTCACTTTTACAGCCAGGCAGGAAATAACTATATTTTTTTGTGAAAATATTAATAAAAAGAAACTAAACTTATAAATTTTTTATTGGTATTGAAAGTACTCATGGGTATTAAAATATTAGAAAAGCAATAAAATAAATAGAACTGAGCATAATTCTACCTTTAAGTTAATTTTTAAACTACTTAATGCTTTATAGATTAAATTGCGTGCACTGCGCGTTTGGCTCATTTGCATAATCTCTGCTACTTCCTGATAGTTCATATTTTCATAGAAGTAATAGTAAATGGCTTCACGCTGACGTTGAGGAAGCTTAGAAATAGCTTCTTTAATTTTATAGGCACGCTGCTCACCCATTTGCCTGTTAATAATTCGATCTTCTATGGAGAATTCAATTTCAAATTGCTCAGATTTCAAATTCCTGTTTTCAAGGGCTCTATATTTTTTAAGGTGGAATAGGACTTTTCTCTTAAAGGATTTGAACAAGTACTTTTTTATCGAATTAGTTTCTGCAAGGTTTTTTCTGTTTTTTCTTAAATCAATAAATAAGTCTTGAATGCTATCTTGAATAAGGTCTTTATCACGGGTAAATTGATAGCCGTAGTTAAATAGCACATTAAAATACTGCTGGTAGATCTGAATAAATGCAGCTTCATTGCCCCGTTTAAATGCTTGCCAACATTGGTGGTCGTCTTCAAATTTCTTTTCAAGGATATCATCAAATGCTGAGTCACCGAAAGAACCTATTGATTGAATTTTAGGATCCATAACTTGGTTTATATGTTGATATAATTATTAAAACTAACAAGTTATTTTTTCAAAAGCAACAAAAAACGTTGTTTTTTTAGTTAAATATTACATTATTACTCACTCAATGCATCTGCGTTAATAAATATTAAATTTTATCTATTTTTTAATAGTTACTAAAAAGCGACTCTTAATACAATCTTCCTCAAATCGACTGTTCAAAAATCAAGTAATAAACAACTAATTATCTTTTACTTGTATTCCTTATTTCCTCATTTATTCCCTTGACATTCATTAGTCAATCTAAAATAAAAAATATAAATAATTAAGAAGTTAAGTTTTGCTTAATAATTCTAAAAGCACTAAGGTGATTTTTATTTATCAAGACTAAAATTAGCGGAACAACTTAAGTTTAAGTAGTACACTTATGTCATTTGTCATTAAATGCCATACTTAATATCATGATTTTACAATCACTGAAGTTTTGCATCTAAAAAAAAGGTTCCGGTGCAAAACTTCTGCAAATTGCGTTTCTGGCTAATAAAGTTGCTTGGAATTATTTTAACTTTGACAATTCGATTGGCTGTAAAATTTTCCATTTTCAATAAACAACCTAAATTTTATGATATCCAGAAGAAAAACAATAAAAGCGATGACGCTGGCAGCGGGAAGCTTGCTACTACCACACCCTCATTATGCAAAAGAAAAAACAAAGCAAGCCATAGGTGTGCAACATTATACCTGGCTTACTTTTTACAAACGAGAAAATAAACAATGGAACCCTGCAGACCCAAAAGCACCTAAGGCTTTAAAGAAAGCAGGTTACAACTATTTTGAACCCAGCTTTGACAGCCCAGAAAGAGTAAAAGAATTAGCTTTTTGGGTAAAAGATGCAGGTATTAACATTAAATCTTTTTACGTAAACAGTACCCTGCATTTAAAAGATGAAGCCGAAAAAAGCATTGCGAGTGTTTTGGCCACTGCAAAAGAAGCTAAAAAGATTGGGGCTGAAATTGTAGTAACCAATCCTACGCCGGTGGCTTGGGGAAGCAAAGCAACCAAAACCGACGAACAACTTAAATTGCAGGCTCAAATGCTTGAAAAATTAGGCAGTGAATTACGGGCTATAGGTTTAGTACTTGGATACCATACTCATGATCCTGAAATGATGCGCGGGGCTCGTGAATTTCATCATATGCTGGTCAATACTTCTGCTGAAAATGTAAAAATGTGCCTGGATACTCATTGGATATTTCGGGGGACTGGTGATTCGCAGCTAGCTATGTTTGACATTGTGAAAATGTACGCTAACAGAATAGTAGAGCTCCATTTACGGCAGTCAGACAATGGTATTTGGAGTGAAACATTTGCCCCTGGCGATATTAATTATAAAAAATTAGCGGAGTATCTTGAATCTAGAAATATATTTCCCTACCTGGTGGTAGAACAAGCGGTGGAAGAAGGAACACCACACCATATGGGTGCTATAGAAGCCATTGGTCAAAGCAAAGATTATGTACAAAATATTTTCACTTCTTAAGTTCTAACATTTTATATATTAACACGAATGGTTAAGACGAAATTTAATTCTTTATTTTTATGCGAATTGTAACTGCTACCTTATGGATTTTTCTGCATTAGCCGATATAACTAACGGTAAAGTTATTCAACAACCTCACCCGCGAAGCATTACTCAATTGACTATTGATAGCCGAAAAATAACGGCAGGGAAGGGTGTTCTATTTATTGCCATTAAAGGGCCTAACCATGACGGACATGACTATATAGCAGAGCTCTATCAACGAAAAATATTCAATTTTATAGTAGAAAGTTCTGCTAAAGTGACCTTAAACTCTTACCCTGAAGCTAATTTTTTACAAGTAGAAAATAGTATTACAGCCCTACAGAAAATTGCCGCTGCTCATCGTCAAAAGTTTGGCATTCCGGTCATCGGGATTACCGGAAGCAATGGCAAAACGATTGTAAAAGAATGGCTGAGTGAAATGTTGTCAGAACATTTTAATTTATTAAAAAGCCCAAAGAGTTTTAATTCTCAGGTAGGTGTGCCATTGTCAGTATGGCCGCTACATGATAGGCACCAGCTGGCTATTTTTGAAGCCGGTATATCGCAGCCCGCAGAAATGGCTAAGCTGGAGAATATTATAAAACCTACTATTGGAATATTTACCAATATAGGTTCGGCGCATGATGAAGGATTTCAAGCTAGAGCAGATAAAGTAATTGAAAAAACTACGCTCTTTAAGCAAGCAGAAATAATTATCTATTGCAGAGATTACGAGCTGATCCATCAGCAAATGATCAAAATTGATGGTCAAAAGACACTATCCTGGTCAACCACGCGAGATGCAGACATTCGGGTCAATAAAATCATCAGTAATGATAAAACCATATTAAGCTTTCAACATTTATCCCGAAATTTCTCCTTTGTAGTACCATTCATTGATAAGGCATCGCTAGAAAATTGTATCCATTGCTTGATTTCAATGCTTTACTTAGGAATATCTGCAGAAACGATTCAGACCAAATTACACCTGCTTAAAAGAATCAGCATGCGACTAGAGCTAAAGCAGGGGATTAATGATTGTCAAATTATAGACGACAGCTACAACAATGATTTGGCTGGTTTGGAAATTGCCTTGCAATTTTTACAGCAACAAAAGCAAAAACCACGCAAATCTATTATTCTTTCCGATATTCTTCAAAGTGGTCTGCCAAAGGAGGATTTATACAAAAAGGTAGCTCAGCTTTTGAATTCACAACGATTTGAAAAACTTATAGGCATAGGCCCGGAGTTGATGAAATATGCCGATTATTTTGAGAATAATTCAAGCTTTTACCCGAATACCCAATCCTTTCTACTGGATATTATTAATCTAAAATTTGACCGTGAAAACATTTTGATAAAAGGTGCCAGAATTTATGAGTTTGAAAAAATAGTAGTTAGGCTTCAGCAAAAGATTCATAACACAGTGCTGGAAATTAATTTAGACGCACTTACGCATAATCTGAACTTTTATCGAAGTCAACTAAAACCTACAACCAAAGTAATGGTAATGGTAAAAGCCTTTGCCTATGGTAGTGGCTTAGGTGAAGTAGCCAATTTACTGCAATACCACAGAGTGGACTACCTGGGGGTAGCCTATACAGATGAAGGAGTTGCTTTGCGAGAAAATGGAATTAGGCTACCAATAATGGTTATGAATCCTGCCCCTGATGATTTTAGTCGCATGCTTCAATATCAACTGGAGCCGGAAGTTTATAATCAACAGCTACTGGAAAGAATAGTTGATTTTAGCCTAAGCGTGAAAGAAAAAATTAAAATACACTTAAAGATAGACACCGGTATGCGAAGGTTGGGTTTTGAGTCAACTGATGTAGCAAAACTTATTACAACCCTGCAAAATAGTGACTATATTTCTATTGCATCTATTTTTAGTCACTTAGTAGGAGCTGATGATGAACAACACGATGAGTTTTCTCATTTACAGGCAAGCGCTTTTACAAGCGCGACTTCAAAAATTTTGGCACAAACCGGGCAAAAACCGCTATTGCACCTGCTCAATTCGCCTGGTATAGTAAGGTTTCCTCAGTATCATTTTGATATGGTACGCCTGGGCATTGGCCTTTATGGAATAGAATCCGCCGGTATACAACAAGATGAATTGCAGCCAATCAGTTGTTTAAAAACACGTATATCTCAAATAAAACAAATTAGTGCCGGCGAAACGGTGGGCTATAGCCGCCATGGTAAAACCAATAAAAATGCTACTATTGCTACTATCGCTATTGGCTATGCCGATGGTTATCAGCGTGCATTCAGCAATGGTAAAGGTGAAGTACTGGTGAATGGGCACCGGGCTAAAGTGATAGGAAACGTGTGTATGGACATGACAATGGTAGACATTACAAATATACCGGCCGAAGAGGGCGATGAGGTTATTATTTTTGGCAAGGAATTGACTATTGCCGAGTTGGCTGCCAAAATTAGCACCATATCTTATGAAATATTAACCAATGTAAGCGAAAGAGTAAAAAGAGTATTTTTTACAGAATAGCAAAGCCGGGAAAGAATAAATCTACCCCCGGCTCAATATTATTTTAATCGAACTCTTACAATCGAACGCCAATCGCGAGTCGAAGCGCGAAATCCTGGTTGATTACATAATAATCAGATGATATCTCTAAAAACCATTTTCTGCTTAACCCTAAGGTATAGCCAAGCCCCAGGTCAAAATCGGAGTCGCTTGACAAGATACCTCTCATTCTGAAAAATAATGGATTTAAAGGATACCATCGGGCACCTAAAGCTACACCAAAAGGCATGTCCGGCTTTTGCCAGGTTTCAATTCCGCCGGTAAGTGCAATACTGCGCGCGGCAAAATAATTAACTTCAAAACCCATGTTCAAGGTTGGGTAATCTTCGAAAAAGGGACTCTTTAGCATATCAACGCCACCTACAAGGCGCCACTGAGCAAAGCTGGAGGTACTACCTACCGCTATCAAGAATAAAATAATACAAAATAACTTTTTCATTTTTAGTGTTTTAATGTTCGTTACAAATGTATATAATCAAAAGTTATTTTTCGCCTTGATGTAATTTTTTCAAACCATTTAACTCATCTCTCAGGCGGGCAGCCTCTATAAAATTAAGCTCCTTAGCAGCATTTTCCATTTTTCTTTGTGTTTCTTTTATGGCTTTATCCAGCGATTTTTTATCCATATACTGCACTACAGGATCAGCCGCCACCGAAGTTTCTTCTTTTTCAACGTAATATTTTTTGCCAGCTTTACTTTTTTCAGCAACTTTTGTTTGCCCCATTATCGCGTCTTTCGACTTGATAATGGTCTTTGGAGTGATGTTATGTTTCTTATTATAATCAATCTGAATCGACCTTCTACGGTTGGTTTCATCAATGGCTACTTGCATAGAGTCGGTTACCGTATCTGCATACATGATTACCCGACCGTTTACATTTCGGGCAGCCCGACCGATTGTTTGCACCAGCGAGCGCTGATTACGCAAAAATCCTTCTTTGTCAGCATCTAAAATTGCAACCAATGAAACTTCTGGCAAATCCAACCCTTCGCGTAATAAGTTCACGCCTACCAAAACATCAAATACCCCCAATCTCAATTCTCTCAGAATTTCTACTCTATCCAATGTGTCGACTTCGGAGTGAATATATCTGCACTTCACATTGGCTCTTTCTAAAAATTTGGTGAGTTCCTCGGCCATCCGCTTAGTAAGGGTGGTAACCAAGACACGCTCTTCTTTTTTTACTCTTTCGTCAATTTCTTCCAGCAGGTCATCAATCTGATTGATCGAGGGTCGGATATCAATTTCAGGGTCTAACAATCCGGTAGGTCGTATCAATTGCTCCACTATAATACCCTCTGAGCTTCTAAGCTCATACTCGCTAGGTGTTGCACTCACAAAAATTACCTGGTTGAGCAAAGACTCAAACTCGTTAAACGTAAGCGGCCGATTATCCAAAGCCGAAGGTAATCTAAATCCATAATCTACTAAATTAACTTTACGGCTGCGGTCGCCCCCCCACATGGCCCTTACCTGTGGTATAGTTACATGACTCTCGTCAATTACCATCAGGTAATCATCAGGAAAATAATCAAGCAGGCAAAACGGACGGGCACCTTGCTGACGCCTGTCAAAGTAACGTGAGTAGTTTTCTACTCCATTGCAATAGCCAAGTTCCCGAATCATTTCCAAATCAAATTCTGTACGCTCTTTTATTCTTTTGGCTTCCAAAAAGCGCTTGTCCTGCTCAAATAGATTTACCTGTGCCACCATATCATCTTGTATTTGATGAATAGCCTCATGCACAACATCTTTGCTGGTAACAAAAAGGTTGGCCGGGTAAATCACTACTCGCTTTTCCTCGGTGATTTTACTGCCACTAACCGGATCTATTATGTGAATAGCCTCTATTTCATCGCCCCAAAAGTAAACCCGGATGGCAAAATCGGCATAAGCTGCAAAAACATCTACCGTATCTCCTTTCACCCTAAAATTACCGCGACTAAAATCTCCTTCGGTACGACTGTAAAGAATGTCTACTAAGGCAAATAAAAATTGATTACGAGGAATTACATCACCAATAGCCAAATTGACCACATTTTTACCAAACTCTTCAGGGTTGCCAATACCATATATACATGAGACCGAAGCTACTACCAGCACGTCGCGCCTACCAGATAGCAACGCGGAAGTTGCACTGAGACGCAGCTTCTCAATTTCTTCATTAATGCTCAGGTCCTTTTCAATGTAAAGGTTGGTAGAAGGAAGATAAGCCTCCGGTTGATAATAATCGTAATAAGAAATAAAATATTCCACCGCGTTGTCCGGAAAAAACTGCTTGAATTCGCCGTAGAGCTGCGCTGCAAGGGTCTTATTGTGACTCAGTACAAGCGTGGGACGTTTCACTTCCTGCACCACGTTAGCAATGGTGAAGGTTTTACCCGAGCCGGTTACTCCAAGCAATGTTTGTGCGCTATCGCCCCTTTGAATTCCCGCGGAAAGTTGCTCAATTGCCTGCGGCTGGTCACCGGTAGGTAAATATTCATTGATAAGTTTAAAGTCCATAACTTGAGATGGTTGTTGTAGAAATGCACAAATTTACACAAATACCTATTGACTACAGATCACTATATCGTATACGATACGTAAATAATGTATTAAAGAAAAAAAACGGTATATTACTTGCAATATATATATATATATATTACTATTGTACTGCATTTTGGCCATTATGCAGGAGAATTCTGATGCTCCTTAAAACAAGTAAGATTTACCCTAATTTAAAAAAAAATGAAAAAGTTTTTATTATTTCTTTTTGTACTAGTTATTTCATTTTCATGCAATGAAAAATTCGAAAATCAATTAATTGAAGATGAATATGAATTCACATCAATTTTAATACCTGACGAATATAAATTTAATCCTTCAGGTAGTCGTGTATCTGATTTAGATGTTGAATCTATTGAGGCAGATATCATTGTGACAACAATTCAAGGTCAAGAAATTAAGGGAAAGGCGAGAATTGTGTTACCTGAATCTGATTCTGAAAGTATCTTTTGTTTAGAGTTTTCGAATAATCTATTTGAGGAGATTGACATTGAACCAGATTTTTGGATATCGAATTCTAATGCCAGAGTTAAAGGTAGTTGTATTGCAGCATGTCAAGAAGCATTTACAATAGATGGGAAAAAACAGCCGGGTAGAGGAAGGTGTAAACTTAATTGCTGGATTGGCACAGCTGCAGCGGTTGCTGTTGCAATTGCCGCAATTGTTGCGCTTTAATTTTTCTGAGTATTTAGTGAGCCTAATATAGGCTCACTAAATACTTTTTAAGTATAAATTTAATTATGTTATGAAAATAATATTTACTTCTATAGTTATCATTCTTTATTCAAATCTTTTATATTCCATAAATATCGAAGGCATTGTTATTGACAATTCAACTAAAAAACCAATCAATGAAGTACACATATATGCTCTTAATAACTTAAAAACCGGCACCATCTCAAATTCAAACGGCGAATTTTCAATTTATCTTGAACAATTGGACACATTAGTGTTTAGCCATATCAATTACAATACTTTATTTCTACCGGCCAATTATACTTCTAAACCCACGATAATTATCGAGTTACAACAAAACGAAAGGGTGTTAAGTGAAATTACTATTACATCCTTATCTCCCTTACAAATTATAGAAAAATCAATCAAAAACCTAAAAGATAATCACTATGTTGAACCAATTAATTATGACTTTTTTACTAGGTTTATTGAATATAAACCCGATAGTGTACTAAACATAATTGAAGAATATTTCGGTAATATTTACTTTAAAAAAAACAACAACGCTCTTTTTTATTTTAAAAATTCACGAGCAAAAATAGGTTCCCTTTCCAATACAGATCCATCATCTAGACGGATGGTGGGAATGAGTAAAATGTTTATAGATAACATTTTCAAGTATTTAGATGCTTATATTCATCCTAGAAAACATAAAAATTATGAATATAAATTTGAAGATGATGTTATTTTATATGATAGACCAATGTATAAAATTATTTTCAATACCGATAAAGACACCTATTACAAGTCAGGATATTTAATCATTGACAAAGAAACATTTGCGATAGCAGAAAAGGTATTAAACCCCAATAAAAGTTATGCAGACAAGGTTGTAAAATTCAAAAATGTGGAAAACAAATGGTATTTATCTTTGGTGAAAGAGACACATCATAGCATCGGTAATTTTATAAACGAAAGAATAACCTTATATAACATTTCCACTAAACCAGTAACAAATGATTACTTACCTACAGGGTTAGTTCAGACTCAAAAAACCAAAAAGTTTATAACTTCATTTGAAAATGACTATTGGGAAGAATCAAACTATATCAAATTGCCAGAATGGTTAAAAAAGCAACTTTAGCTGTTCCAAATCTCCCAGCTTTTCTCCGCTTGCAAATACAGCATTTCCAGGCCATTCTTTACCTTTGCCCCGGCTTTTTTTCCCAGCAGCATGAACCGGGTTTCTTCCGGATTGTAAACCAAATCGTACAATAAATGCTGATTCGTGAGTTCGGAATAGTTAATAGCTGGAGATGCATCTACTTTAGGGCTCATGCCCAAAGGGGTGGTATTTATGATTAATTGATGGGTTTGCAGCAATGCTTTGTTTTCTTGTAAATATTGATAAGTAATTACCTGCTCCTTCTTTTGTCGGGATACTTCGAGAAATGGGATACCCAAATCCTGCAAAACGACTTTCACCGCTTTGGCTGCCCCCCCGGTTCCTAGCACTAGCGCTTTTATATTGTTGCTATCACCCATAAATTCAAGTAACGATTCCCGGAAGCCAAAATAATCGGAATTATAACCGGTTAGCTTTCCCTGATTTATTTTTATTACATTTACCGCTCCAATTTTATCGGCACGGCTATCAACTTTTTGAAGATACTTTTGTACTTGCTGCTTATAGGGGATAGTTACATTAAGCCCTTGCAAAGTTGGATGTTTGGATATTAAATCCGGTAATTCTTCAATATTTTCAATGGGAAATAATTGATAATCACAATTTTTAATGGCTTCCTTTTCAAATTTTTCGGAAAAATATTTGCGGGAGAAGGAGTGACTCAGCGGATAACCAATTAAGCCGTACAATTTCATAGGCAAGCTTTTTTATTTTTCAGTTTGGCTTTCGCCAAAACTTTCAATTAACCATACCGCCGCAATTCCTGCAACCATAAGCCCAAGGGCAATTAAAGTACTGGCAGTTGTAATTTCCGGCATAAAATGCTCGTAACTTTGAATTACTTTTTCACCATCTTTTATCACGTAATTACCCAACTGATCTTGTAGGTAAATGGCGTGTTTCCAGGGCCAGATAATGAGTAAAGACCCCAGAATAAAACCTGTGAGTACCGCGATAGTGGCATCGTGAAATCTTTTTAATAAAAAAGCAATTAAATGTGACAAACCTATAAAGCCAATGATAGCTCCAATTGCTACCGGAATAATTATTTTTATATTGAAATCGGGTATTGCTTTAAGAAAAAGTAATCGATAATTCCCCATTAGTATTAACACAAATGAACCAGAAAGACCCGGTAACAGCATGCTGCTGATAGCCACTACTCCGCAAAAAACTAAATAAATAAAATTGTCATTTTCTGTGGCGGGATTTAGAAAGGAAATATAAACAGCGAGTGCAGTACCAACCATAAGCATAACAATAGAAATAAAATTCCACTGCTTAATATTTTTCCCAACAAAAAATATGGATGCCAGTATGAGCCCAAAGAAAAAAGACCAAACCTGCACCGGGTAGCTATTGAAAAGATAATCAAGTAGCCGACCTAAACTTAAAATGCTTACAGCCACACCTAAAAAAATAGCAAGAAGAAAAGGTAAATTGATATGTCCACTCAATTCGCGAAAGCGAAAAGAAAAGGCCATTTTTATAGCTGAAAAATCAAATGATTTAAGCGCGTTGATCAAATCTTCATAAATATTGGTGATAAAGGCAATGGTGCCACCTGATACTCCGGGGATTACATTGGCAGCGCCTATTCCCACCCCTTTAAAAAACAGAAGAAGGTATTCTTTAATATATCTCATTCTGAATTAAAAGAACATTTTAAGAAATATCCTCGTCAAAACTGTCGAGAAAATGATTGAAAGTATCACCACGCAAGCCTAACCTGATGGTTTCCAAAGGGATTATTTCATTGGGGGCGATGTTACCCAGGTTCACATTTGGCCCAAGGAGTTTGATAAACCAAACTTGCTGTTCTTTTTGAGGTGCTTCCCAAATAATCTTTTCAAAGGGAATTTTAGTTAAAATCTCCTCTACCAAACCTGACCTCACTTCACCACTGGAGCGAAACAACCCAACGGTACCTCCTTCACGAGCTTCGCCAATCACCTTCCAGGAACCGGCATCCAGCTCATCTTGCATTTGCTTTATCCACTTGTAAGGAGGTATGATCTTTTCAGCATCCTTAGATCCCACTTCAGAAAGAACTGTTACATGCTGACTCAATTTGCGAATGTATTCACACTTCAAATCATGATCTAATTCAATTGAACCATCCGATACCTCGGCATATTCTACATTGAATTTATTCAGTACTTTTATATAATCTTCAAATTGGCCTCTTATCACAAAACTTTCGAAAAGCGTACCGCCAAAATAGGTAGGAATACCTAAGTCCCGATAAAGCTGGATTTTTTCTTTTAGATTAGGGGTAACATAAGATGTGGCCCATCCTAATTTTACGATATCAACATAATCACCTCCAATGCTGATGAAGTCTTCCACTTCTCTCAAGCTTAAGCCCTTATCCATTGCCATTGTAAATCCTGATTGACGAGGTTTGATTGTCCTTTCAGGAATTTTTTTCAACATGTAATTCATTCAAATACTTTTTTACACCTCATTAAAAGCGCTGGCAAATTTAGTGGTCATTATTTACAATACATGAACTTTTTCAATATTATTTTCAAAGTTTACTCTGTCTATATTGATCGATGATCTTAAACAGGGCTTTTTGGGTCTCTAATTTGGGGAAAAATTCCAATAAATCTTCATGTTTGTCAAAATCAAGAATAAGGGCTTGCTCCAATAAATTAAAGGCTTCTTTATATTTACCATCTGCTATTAAATAGGCTGTGGCTCTATAATATAATTCTGCAGCTACTGGCACTTCTTCCAAACCTGTATTGATAATATTGACTGCCCTTTTGTAATCTCCTTGTTCATAATAAATGAATGACCAATTAAGCCACGTGTCTACACTTTCCGGGTTAAGAGTGGCTGCTTCCTGATAGGCATCAAGGCTACTTACTACATTACCTGTTTTAAACTCGGCTTCGGCAAGTAGTTGCCAGTATTCTGCATTTTGCTCAGCAAACTTTACCGCCTTAGCTAAAAAATGCACAGCTTCATAAAATCGCTCTTGCTTGCAAAGGCAAAGGCCAAGGCCAAACCATGCTTCTCCGTACATTTTATCCAACTTGATGGCTTTTCTAAAATATTTTATGCCAAGCTCGAGTTGACTCAATTTTTCGTAGGTAGAGCCCATGCTACAATATACCTCAGCGCTTGGGCCTTCGTAATCCAAAGTTTTGCGATAAGCATCCAGGGCTTTGGTATATTTTTTTAAATGCATATAGCTATTACCCATATTGTAATAAGCAGATGCAAAATCTTCTTCAATAACTACCGCGTATTCGTAGGCTTCTATTGCCTCTTGATATTTTTCAAGTTTATTATAAACAATTCCCAAATTATACCAGGCAAAATAGGAATAAGGATCCTGATCGATGAATTGCTGGTAGTAGGCAAGACTACTCTCCAGCTCACCCATTATATCGAGACAGTAAGCTAATTCATAAAGTGCACTTTCGTGATTAATGTTGGCCTCTATTGCTTTTTTATAATGATAAATAGCCGATTTATAATCTGACTTATTTTGATAGGCGAGTCCTAAATTGTAGTAGCATTCGTCCTTATCTTCTACCATGGGTAGTGCCTTTTCAAATTCCATGATGGCCTCATCAAATTTGGATTGCATTGAGAAAATGTGACCTTTAAGCAGAAGAATTTCGTAGTCATTAGGCTGAAATTGTTCTGCTTTTTCTAATATTTCCAATGCCTCTTCAAATGATTCAAGATTACTAAGTACCTGTGCTTTGTCAAGCATTATCTCAGTGGAAAAAGGGTACTGCTCTATGGCGATATTGCAAGTTTTTAAAGCTTTTTTATAATTGCCATGATCTAAATAGTAATCTAATATTTCTTCATAAGTTTCGATCTCGTAAAACCCATAAGACTTATTTTTGAGCTGCTCTTCAAACTTACGTATGAGCTCTTTCTGCTCTTCTCTTCTTTTATAATTTTCTCCCATTGTCAGCTTATTAAGGTTTTTCGTCAAATCTCTGCAAAAGTTAGAAAAATAAAACCAAAAAAAGTAAAACTCCTCTAATTTTTTTTATCCTATTTCTTAAACCTTGGCTTTTAGTTGTTCGCAAGACCAATTTATGGTATCATCAATGGAACGAAATTCCAAAAGTAAATCTTGCTTTATCTTATCATTTCTATAAAATATCCGGCTATTGCCAGATGATATTATTTCTCTGGTAATGCTTGCCCTACTGAAGGTAAATAAAGACTTTAATTGGCTTAACCAATATCCTAATCGAAGCATTACCTTGTTAGTTTTAATTGAGGGTGGCTTTTTATCAAAACTTAAAGCCATTTTTTCAAAAAGCTCTTTATAAGATATACTTCCGGCCGATGCAATGTACCGATCTCCATCATTACCCTTTTGAAGCAATTTGACTACAATATTAGCCAAATCTCTTACGTCGATATAATTTATTTCGGTATCTAAATAAAATTTATTTTCATCGTAGACATACCTGAATAACCGGGTGCTGCTCTCGTGCCAGTTACCAGGGCCTAAAACCACCGAGGGATTTACCACCATGGTAAAAAGCCCTTCTGTTTTGCCCCGCCATGCTTCCATTTCAGCAAGAAATTTAGCTTTGGCATAATTAGTCTTTAAGTTATCAAACTTTTGTGGCGAATCTTCATTAATTTGCTTTGGTTTGCCATTGAGGTTATGATTAGCAAAAGTGGCTATGGAACTTATAAGGATGAATTTTTTTACTTCTCCATCCAAGCAAGCATTGATTAAATCGCGAGTGCCCTCCACGTTAATTTGATACAAAAGTTCCTTGTCTTCCTGATGATAAGAAACCATACCGGCCGAATGAATGACAAAATCAACAGAAGAAACAATTTCTTTTAATGTAATCACATCCAAAATATCAGAGCTAATCCATTGAATTTTGTCTTGCAGATCATTTAACGAAGAAATGTCACTGGTTTCTCTTCGTAGTGCTTTTACACGAAAACCGCTGTTTACCAACGCTCGGGTAATAAAACTTCCAACTAGTCCACTGGCTCCGGTAACTAATACCATTTTTTATTATTATAAAGTATTATTGAGTAATTTAAGCTTTAGTGCTTTTTTAAATGCTTTGTGTTGTGGCAATGTTTCTAATTCTTCAGCATGTTTGAAATGATGACAATCGCTGCCCAAAAAGTTGACCATACCTTGTTCGATCATCCATTCGGCCATTTTTTGTACCCCCTTTCCGTAATACCCGGTTATTGACATCAAATTGATTTGCCATAATACATTCATTTGATTTATTTCAAGCACTTTATTTTTGTCTGTAGCAAAAAATTGATAGCGTTCCGGATGAACCAATATTGGCTTAAGCCCTCTTGCATTAAGCCGGAAAAGTACATTTTTTAATTGAATAGGCTCATTTATAAATGAAGCTTCCACTAAAATATACCCATCACCGAAAGTAAGCAACTCTTCAGGTGTTTCAATTAGCTCGTCGAAATGCTCGTCGATAAAATATTCTGCTGCAGTTTCAAAAGCTACGTCTATTTCATTTTTCACAATAAGGTTTCTGATATTTTCGTATTGCTCCAGAATGCCCTCTCGTGTATTGGGAAACAAATCAGAACGGTAATGTGGAGAAGTTATTATCTTTGTATATCCAAGCGATCGGAGCTTTTTTATTACGGTAAGTGATTCTTCGGCCGTATTTACCCCATCGTCAAGTCCAGGTAGCAAATGTGAATGAATGTCTGTTTTTAACTGAGAGAAATAATTTTCAAGATTGTTCTTAAACATTTTTTTCCTTTCTTATCTATTTCAGCAATTTTTTATACTCTTGAAAAGCAGGCAATTGTTGATCCTTTTCAGAAATTTGGGGTTGTATTGCACCCCAATCGATATTGAGAGTGGCATCATTCCATAAAATGCCATTTTCAGCTGCTTTATTATAATATGCAGTACATTTATAAAAGAAAATAGCTTCAGTTAAAGTAAGAAATCCATGAGCAAAGCCCGGAGGAACATAAAGCATATTTTGCCGTTGCTCATCCAACACACATTTATAGTGCTGGCCAAAAGTGGCAGACCCCGCGCGAATATCTACTGCAACATCTAATACTTTACCCTTGATTACCCTTACCAGTTTTCCCTGCGCGTGATCGCCTTCCTGAAAATGCAAACCGCGCAAAACGTTTTCACCCGAAAATGATTGATTGTCTTGTACAAAATCTTCTACAATTCCAGCTTCGGAAAGCTTCTTTTTGTGGTAGGATTCAAAAAAATAGCCCCTGTGGTCACCAAAAACTTGTGGTATTATTTCTACCAGGCCATCAATTCCGGTTTCAATTATTTCCATTGGCACGTATCAAATGTGTTTTACTTTACAAAATTACAAGGATAAAAAGATATTAACAGTCATATTGATATTTATTTTGTTTAGGTATGAAATTCTAAAATAAAAATACTGTTCAATATGCTATCGTTTTTAAAAACCTTATTGAAAGAAGGCTTGCCCGTTGCTTTAGGCGCATATTACAGGTATCGGATTTCTTTACTACAACACGATATTTAAAATAATAGTAATGGATAAGTATAGGTAGTGCCATTAATATTTTAAATTTGCTCCAAATCAGAACTCTATCCAATTTTAATAGGTTGAGTAAATTAATACTTATTAATTTTTTAAATGGATTTTATAACAACAGATATAGAACAGGAAAAGGCGCTCCTGGTTGGTTTAATCAATCGAGAACAATCGCCGCAAAAGGTAGATGAATACCTGGATGAGTTGGCTTTTTTAGCAGAAACGCTAGGCGCAGAAACAATTGCCCGGTTTACTCAGCGGCTCGATACTCCTGATGTGCGTAGCTTTGTAGGAAAAGGAAAACTGGAAGAGATAAAAGAATATCTGGCTGCTTCAGAAGCAGATTTGGTGATTTTTGATGATGATTTATCCCCAAGTCAACTTCGTAATCTTGAGAAATATTTAAAATGTAAAATCTATGACAGAAGTTTATTGATTCTGGACATTTTTTTAAAAAGAGCACAAACTGCTCAAGCCCGCACCCAGGTAGAACTTGCGCGTTATCAATATTTGATGCCTAGACTTACCCGTATGTGGACTCACCTTGAGCGACAGAGAGGTGGTACTGGTACCAGGGGTGGAGCCGGTGAGAAAGAAATAGAAACTGACCGCCGGATCATTCGAAATCAAATTTCTGTTTTGAAAAAGAAGCTGGAAAAAATAGAAAAACAAGGCCGTACGCAGCGGAAGTCTCGTGCCAATATAGTAAAAGCCGCGTTGGTAGGCTATACTAACGTGGGCAAAAGTACCATCATGCGCTTACTTACCAAGAGCGATGTATTTGCAGAAAATAAATTATTTGCCACGGTAGACACTACTGTAAGAAAGGTGGTGCTTGACGGCATTCCATTTTTGCTAAGCGACACGGTAGGATTTATCAGGAAATTGCCGCATCATTTAATCGAAAGTTTTAAATCGACACTGGATGAGGTTCGAGAAGCTGATGTGCTCATTCATGTAGTAGATGTTTCTCATCCTTCCTATGAAGAACAAATAGCCATTGTAAATGATACCCTTCAGGAATTAGAAGCTGCAGACAAAGAAACAATTCTGGTATTTAATAAAATTGACCTTTTGCCCAAAATAATGGAAGAAAATGAAATAGAAGAAGAAAATACTGATGATAAAACTTACAACCATCTTCAAGCTTTAAAACAAAGTTTTATAGGCAAAGGTAATGTAGACGCGGTATTTGTATCGGCCGGACAAAAGGAAAATATAGATGAACTGAGAAACATTCTACTTAAAAAAGTAGCTGAAAAACATTTCAAGATTTTCCCAAATTACCTTAATAGTAATACCTATTGGCAAGCGTGAGTTTATGGTGTAGAAATTGTAAATTTTTAGCATTTCCATTAACTTTGTAGCTTTTAATGGCCCTTTAGTTCAACGGATAGAATAGGAGTTTCCTAAACTCTAGATCCAGGTTCGATTCCTGGAGGGGCTACTTTTATCTTGCATATATGCTCAGCAATCGCGCTTTGCAACCATCTTCAATCAATTTTGTGAATTGCAAGTTGTGGGTTAGAAAATCGCTATCAGTAGATCATTTATGGCTATATATGAAATTATGTGGATAATTGAATTTTTACTTATTGTTTGTTATTGTATTACTTTTACAATCTTTGTCTACATAATGTTTTGTTGGTTTAAAGCTAAGATTTCAGCTATTTCACCACCCCCTGGCCCATAGCCGTCAATCTAAGACTTATGAAGGCCCGAAGGGTCGGAAATCAATAGCACAGGGTGCAGCCCT